>CAKSWL010000245.1 GCA_934511335.1 uncultured Cloacibacillus sp.
TAGGGTCGCCGTCGAGAGAGGGCTTGTCCCTGGACCAAAAATATCTGTTTGCGGAACATCTATCTGTCAAACTGGTGGACATTCAGATGTTAGGCTTTCAACTGAGGTTGCAGCTACGATGAGTTCTCCCATTCCGATTGGCTGGGTGGCGGACGGCGTAGCTGAGGTCCAAAAAGCTGCCAGAGAACAGCTGCGGCGAGGGGCCGACCACCTGAAGATTATGGCTGGCGGCGGCTGCGGCAGCCCCTCGGATGAGCCCGATACCACTCAATATTCTCTGGATGAACTCAAAGCCGTCGTTGCCGAAGCCTCTGCGGTCAAGAAAGTAGTTCTCGCGCACGCCTACTCCAACAGCAGCATGCGCCTATGTGCGGAGGCCGGTGTCTATAGTATAGAACATGGAAACTATTTGGACAAAGCGACGGCACAGATATTAGCGGAAAAAGGTTGCTGACTTGTTCCCACGCTTTCGACCTATTTTTACATGTCCGAACATGGGGAAGAGCTTGGTATTCCATCCTATTTTCTGCGAAAGATGAAGCAGGTGCGCGAATTTGCCCTTGAAGCGGTCTGTAACGCGATGGAAGCCGATGTCAAGATAGCTTCCGGCTGCGACATGGTAGGCTCGGGACAACCGTATAAAGCGATGGAACTGGAACTTAAGGCAAAGGTGATGGGGGCGATGGGAGCCATCCTGAGCGCGACAAGGGAAAACGCGAAGCTGCTCAAGAGGGAGAAATTGATCGGAACGCTTGAAGTGGGAAAGTGTGCCGACATACTTCTGGTTAACGGCAACCCCTTGAATGACATTGCTCTGTTCCAGGACCGAGATAATTTGTTGGTTATAATGCAGGACGGCCGTTTTATTAAGAAAAAACGGTAGATAACAGCTGGAATGTTTGAAAACAAAAAGGCAAAAAGGGTTTATGGAAATACCTTGGCAAAAAAGGAGAATGATGCCACAATATCAGTAAATTTCGACTATTTAACCTGCAAAGGACGTGAATCCGTATGGTAAAACCTAAGACTTTGACGGAGGCTGCTTATGAGGATATAAAGCAGTGGATACTTGAGGGAGAGATAACCCCCGGCAGCAAGATAAGTCTTGAGGATACGGCGTCGCGTTTAGAGGTAAGTATGACTCCGATTCGGGAGGCTCTTACGAAGCTTCAGCAGGAGGGACTTGTGGAATATATTCCGCGCGCCGGCTGGAGGGCATCAAAACTCTCAAAGAAAACCTACTTCAAATATAGGGAATTGCAGCTTCTTTTAGAGCTGACGCTCACAGAACTGGCCTTTCCATATGTTACGGACGAGGCAATAAAGTCCATGGAAGAGGCGAACGAGAGGCTTCGTTATTTTCTTAAGACCCTCCCGAAGAAGGAGCTTCCGCGGGCTCTCCTTAAAGAAAACGATATGATCCATATGACCTTCTTTTCCTGTTACGGCAACGAGGTAATGACTAACATGCTCCAGAAGGTGTGGGACTCGATGAGTTATTACCGAATGGTCTTGTTCAGCACCGACTATTATCGTGAGATCGGCTATAAGGATCACGAACAGATAATCAAGGCGCTTAAGAAAAAAGATGCTCAGGCGGTCAGATACGCGATGGAGCACCATCTCTCCGAGGGACCGATATGCCTCGAAGAAAATTTTGATGAAGAATTGTAGGCGGCACTAAATGACAAATGACAGCAGAAAAGGGTGGTTGGGAATGGAGTCTCTGGTAATTAGAAAGGCGATGGTTTTCAACGGCGAAAGAGCGCTTGCGGGCCTCTACGATATCCTGATCGAAAAATCGGTCATTAAATCGATAACGCCGCATAACCCCGACACAAAATTTGCGGGGATAGAAAGTATTGACGCGGATGGAAAGACCGCCATTCCCGGGCTGATAGATCTGCATGTGCATCTTACTTGGAACGGCGGCGCGGACCCTGCGGAGGATATCCGCCGTGAAAGCGCGGAGGAGCATCTTCTTACAACTGTCGGCAGCGCATTAAAATACCTCATGGCAGGGATCACCTCCATAAGAGATCTTGGATCGCCGGAGGATGCCGCGATTTTCGTCGATCGGGCCATCAAGGCTGGCAAGTTCCAGGGACCGAGGATTTTTGCGAGCGGCCAGTCTATCATTATGACCGGCGGACACGACCCGTTCCATGGGATTATGGCCGACGGTCCCTGGGAGGTGCTGAGGGCCGTAAGAAGACAGGTAGCATTGGGAGCCTCCGTGATAAAGATATCCGCGACGGGCGGCGTCTATGGCCGCACTGAGGGGGAGGGGGTCGACGATGTCGAACTGCGCCAGGAAGAGGTTGATATGATCGTGGATGAGGCCCACCGCCGGAATGTGAAGGTCACGGCGCATGCGATCGGCGAAGCCGGCATCAGGGGCTGCCTGAAAGCTGGAATAGACTGTATCGAACATGGACACTGCATCACGGAGGATATGGCGGCGGAGATGAGGAAAAAATGCACAGCCCTTGTTCCGACCTTCTATATTTATCAACACCTTTCCTCAAGCGCCGAGGTGCCGGAGTATGCCCGCAAAAAGGCCGCCGACATCATCGCGCGGCACCGTAATGCGCTGAAATGGTGCCATGAGGCGGGAGTTCTTATCGGCGCCGGTTCCGACGCTGGATCGCCATACTCCCCGCACCCCTCGCTGATGGAAGAACTTTACGCTCTTGAAGAGGGAGGCCTCAGCAAAGAAGAGGTCATGGCCGCCGCCACGGGGAACGCGGCGAAGATAATAGGCGTTTCGGAAAGACTAGGGTTTATTAAAGAGGATTATCTGGCGGATATTGCGATCGTCGACGGCGACCCCTTGGAATCGCTCTCCGTGCTTGAACGGCCGACTCATGTGATAAAAGATGGAGAGGTAATTTTTTAATGGAGCAGCATTACCTTATCTGTGGCAGGTTTTTTGACGGCGTCAACAATGATATTCAGACAAATGTAAAGGTCATCGTATGCGGCGGCGAAATTGTCGAGACCGGCAAAAATCTTCTGCCGCCTGCCGGTTCTGTGGTCACAGACCTGTCAATGTGTATGGTAACGCCGGGTTTTATCGACGCTCACGCCCATTATGAGTTCGTAGGGCCTGAGACTTTCAATTCTTTCTCCGTAACGGATTCTGAAGAGATGAAGGCCCTCAATATGGCCTATAATGCGACCCAGTTGCTGCAAAAGGGTTTTACGACCGTGAGAATCACCGGCACCGCATTTCGCGGCTTTGGCTGCGTCGACGTAAAGAGGGCCGTCGAGAGAGGGTATTTTCCCGCCTCAAGGATAATCGTCGCGCCGCACGCGCTGGGTACTCCCGGAGGACATTGGGATTTTTCAATTTTTCACGGCAACGCCAACCCGTTTATCTCTGATTTTATGGAGCAGCCGTATGCGATTGGCACGGGGGCGGATATG
>CAKSWL010000246.1 GCA_934511335.1 uncultured Cloacibacillus sp.
GGGTAAAGACAAAGACGTCGTTTGAAAGGACGTCGGTCTTTAGATTGTCAAGAAAAAGCGTCCCGTCGGAGACGCCTTCGGCACCGCCTTCCCCCGCCCCGCCGGGTTCTCCCTCGCTGTGTTCGGGGGCGGCCTCCAGCGCCTTGCGTATCCAGGTGAGCCCTTTGTCCAAGCTGTCTACTTTATGTCCGCCCTCTTTGTAGTTCCAGTGAGCCGCGATGCCGTATTCGGCTAAGAGGTGCATCTCTTTCGTGCGTATCTGCACTTCAAGGGGCTCCCCCTCAGGGCCGACCACCGTCGTATGGAGAGACTGATACATGTTGCTTTTGGGATTGGCGATATAGTCGTCGAAGAGTCCGGGGATGGGCTTCCATATCGTATGCACCAGCCCAAGCACCTGATAGCACTCGCTGATCGTTTTGACGATGACGCGCAGCGCAAGCAGGTCATAGAGCTGTTCCAAAGAAAGGTTTTTGCGGCGCATCTTCTCGTAGATGCTGTAAAAATGTTTGGGGCGCCCCTTTATGGAGGCCTCTATTTTATCCTCTTTGATCCGCTGTTCGAGGATATCCATCGCCTCTTTGATTATCCCCTCGCGCTCGGGAAGTTTTTTCCGAACCCGGCGTTTGATGTCATAATACATCTCAGGGTCGAGGATGCGGAAGGAGAGATCTTCCAGCTCCCTTTTCACCTGGTAAATCCCGAGGCGGTGAGCGAGCGGCGCATATATTTCCAGAGTCTCGCGCGCGATCGAAAGCTGTTTCTCCCTCCTGTGGGAGGATATCGTGCGCATATTATGAAGCCGGTCGGCAAGCTTTATCAGCACCACGCGAATATCCTTCGCCATGACGACGAACATTTTCCGGAGGTTTTCCGACTGATATTCCTCTACGGATTTAAATTGCAGCTTGCCGAGCTTTGTAACGCCGTCCACCAGCGTCACCACGTCGTCGCCGAATTTTTTCGCAAGCTGCGGCGGCGTCACCGCGGTGTCTTCAAGCACGTCGTGCAGCAGAGAGGCGACAAGCGTATCTCTGTCTATCTCCATGCCTGAGAGTATCGCGGCTACGCTCACCGTGTGGATTATATAGGGCTCGCCAGTATGACGGCGCTGATTCTCGTGAGCCTCGGAGGAGAAGACAAAGGCTTCTCCGATCATTTTCATATCCTCTTTGGGAAGGTAGAGGGAGGCCTTCGCCCAGAGATCCTGCCACGCGAGGCGCAGCGAAGCGACGCGCTGTTCCTCGGAGACACGCCCCCAGTAGCTCTCCATCAGCGCGCGGCTCTCCCGCTCGCCGATAGAAAAACCTCCCATGTTCGCGATCTCCGACATGTGCGCTGATCTCACATTGACTGCCTTACTATTATTTTCTGCGCTCATACACTATCACCGCCGCACGAATTATTGCTCCTGCATTACCATCTTTTCAAGGATGAATTGAAGAGAGGTGACGTTCCTCCATGTATCGAGGCGGGGTTTATAGACCCAGCCGTCGATCGCCCCGCGGCCGTCGAACATATCGGCGGCGCCAAAGGCAAGCAAAGAGGCGGAGCCCAGCTCGACCTTGACATGTTTTCCCGTTTTGCCAAGCGGTACCACACGCATCTGGCCGCCGTAGGGGGCGTAGAGCATCGGCGCAGGGTTTTCCATACCGAAGGGGCCTAGCGCGACCGCCTCGGACCAGGTGCTTATATCCATGTTGGCGGGGCTCCAATAGAGAAGGTCCTCTTTTTCGCCGACGACCTCGACTTTGGAGAGCATCGTCTCCATCATGCCGCGCAGCTTTTCCCAATTTTCGCTCTTTACGCTGAACCCCGCCGCGAGCCTGTGTCCGCCCCAGGTATTGAGGAGCGGCGCCAGCCGCTTCAGCACTCCGACGGCGTCTCCTCCCGCCGGCATGCGCAGCGTTCCGCGCATAATATCACCGACAGCGGCCACCAAGGCCACCGGAGAATTGCGCTCGCTGCATATCCGGCTGGCGACGCTGCTCAGAACGCCGACGGACCAGTCGCTGTTTGTAAGCACGTACTTGTATTCACCCGCTGCGCTGTCCACCTGCTCAAGTATCCTCAAGGAGAGCTCGCGCCGCTTACGGTTCAGCGCGATAAGACGGCCTACGTTGCTCGCGAGGTTTTTGCTCGGGAAGAGGATGTCGACCGCGAGATCCGCGAGGTAGAGACGTCCCGCCGCGTTGAGGCAGGGGATCACCTTCATCGCGAGGTCCTCGGTGTCTATCGACGAGGGGGTGATGCCCAGCTGCTCCATTAGGATACTGAGCCCAGGGCGCGTATGCGTGCGGATTGCTTTCAACCCCTCGCGCACCAGCGCGCGGTTCAGCGAGGAGGCGAGTGAGACGCAGTCGGCGATCGTCGCCAGCGCGACGACGTCGAGCATCCGCATCAGCTGGCGCTCGGTAAGCAGCTCGTTCTGCCATATCCAGCTCCAGATGACGCCGGTGGCGCATAATTTTTTCGCCGCGGCGTCTCCCGATATCTGCGGGTTTATCATCGTGTCGCAGCTGGCCGGCGTTCCCTCGACGAGATGATGGTCGAAGACGATCACGGGGATGCCGCTTTTTTTAAGCGTCTCAACCGCCTCGACATCCTGCGAGCCACAATCCACTACGATGACCAAGTCGCAGCCCCTCTTGGCGATCGTGGCCGCGACGTCGTTATGAAGGCCATAGCCCTGATTGAAGCGGTGCGGTATGAAATAACGCACATGGGCGCCGCGCACCAGCACAAGCTCCATCGCGATCGCGGTAGCGGAGATCCCGTCCACGTCATAGTCGCCATAGACGACGACCTTGGAGGTCGGAGCAAGCCCGCGCACCAGCTCCGCCGCTCTATTGTTTTCCGTTCCCAGGTCCAATTTCTCCAACAGGAGCGGTAAATGCGGGGAAAGCCAATTTTCCACCTCACGCGGCATCACATCCGCGGTAAGTCCGCGCATTTCCAGCAGTGACGCCTGTAAGGGGGAACAATTAAATTTCGCCGCTATTTCCGCTGAGACCGTCGACCTGGTAAATATGTTCAGCGTGTCTTTGGTACAGCGTATGACCAAAGGTTACTCCGCCGTTCCCGCCTCCGGGGCGCCGCTCTCCTGCGGTGAGCTCTCCGGCGCCGCCTGCGTCCGGGTAACAAAGGAGTCAAGGATCGCCTTCTTTTCCTGTTCTAAAGCGGCGATCTTTTCATCCCTCTGCTTCAATTCCTTCTTGTACTTTGAGCGGACCTCAAAGACGGAGAAGAGGGAGAAGAACCACATAATGGCCGCTCCCGAAGAAAATAGGACGACCTCCCAAACCCCCTGCGGCAGCGTCCATTCAAAAATGAGGAACCTGACGGTGACCTCGCCGATATTTTGAAAGGCAAACAGCGCAGAGAGGACCAT
>CAKSWL010000247.1 GCA_934511335.1 uncultured Cloacibacillus sp.
CGTCAGCACCGACATGACTATAATAAACACGCCCCGCACCGTGGAACACGGACTCTTCGACAGCCCGACGGTGCTCAACAACGTGGAGACCTTTGCCAACGTCCCCCTGATCATCAACAGGGGCGTAGAATGGTACAAAGCGCTCGGCCCAGCGAAGAGCCCGGGAACGAAGGCCTTCGCGCTGACGGGCAATATCGAAAACACCGGCCTTATCGAGGTGCCGATGGGCACGACACTACGCGAGATCGTCTTCGAGGTCGGCGGCGGCATGCGCGGCGGCGCGGACTTCAAGGCGGTGCAGATCGGCGGCCCCTCGGGCGGCTGCCTCACCGCGAAGGATCTCGACCTGCCGCTGGACTTCGATTCGCTGGCGGCGGCGGGGGCGATGATCGGCTCGGGCGGCCTCGTCGTCATGGATAGCAAGACCTGCATGGTGGAGGTCGCGCGCTTCTTCATGAATTTCACGCAGAATGAGTCCTGCGGCAAATGCGTCCCCTGCCGCGGCGGCACTAAACAGATGCTCGCCATCCTTGAACGCATCGTCGCGGGAGAGGGGCGCGAGGGCGATATCGAACTGCTGCTAGAGCTTGCCGACATGATCACCAACACCGCGCTCTGCGGCCTCGGCAAGACCGCCGCGCTGCCGGTGGTGAGCACCATCAAAAATTTCCGCGCGGAATACGAGGCGCATATCAATAAAAAGTACTGCCCTACGGGGGCCTGCGCAAAGCTCAAGAGCTTTGAGATAGACCCAGCGCTCTGCAAAGGCTGCTCAAAATGCGCGCGCGGCTGCCCCGTGGGGGCCATCAGCGGCAAGATCAAGGAGCCCTTCACGATAGACAAAGATAAATGCATCAAGTGCGGCGCATGCGTCACAGCGTGCCCCTTCCACGCGGTCAAGGAGGCGTAAGCGGAATGGAAACGAAGAAATATATGACGATAGACGGGCTTCCCGTCGAGATAAACGGCGAAAAAAACATCCTTGAGGTCATCCGCAAGGCCGGAATCAAGCTCCCGACTTTTTGCTATTATTCGGAACTCTCCATTTATGGCGCCTGCCGCATGTGCATGGTCGAGAACAAATGGGGCGGCCTTGACGCCGCCTGTTCGACCCCGCCCAAAGAGGGGATGGAGATTTGGACGAACACCGAACGCCTCCGCAAGTACCGCAAGATGATCCTCGAGCTGCTGCTCGCCGACCACTGCCGCGACTGCACCACCTGCGGCAACAACGGCAAGTGCAAACTCCAGGACTTAGCGATGCGCTTCAACATCGAGGGCGTCCGCTTTCCGAACGGCGCCGACAGGCCGCGCCGCGATGAATCCTCGCTCTGCGTCACGCGCGACCACAACAAATGTATCCTCTGCGGCGACTGCGTGAGGATGTGCAATGAAATACAGCAGGTCGGGGCGATCGACTTCGCGGGGCGCGGTTCGAAGATGACGATCAGCACCGTCTTCGACATCCCCCTCAGCGAGAGCGTCTGCGTCGGCTGCGGACAGTGCGCCGCCGTCTGCCCGACGGGCGCGATCGTGATCAGGAACGACAGCGCCGGCGTCTGGAAGGCGCTCGACGAAAAAGATACGCGTGTCTCAGTGCAGGTTGCGCCCGCGGTACGCGTCGCGCTTGGCAAAGAACTTGGCATCGGCGACGGCGAAAACGCGATGGGCAGGGTCGTAGCGGCGCTGCGCCGGATCGGCTTCAACGAAGTGTTCGACACCTCGACGGGCGCCGACCTCACCGTGCTTGAGGAATCGGCGGAATTTCTCGCCCGTATCGCCAAAGGAGAGCACGCCATGCCCCTATTTACCTCCTGCTGCCCCGCCTGGGTCAGCTACGCCGAGAACAACGAGCCCGAGGTGGTGGAGAATCTCTCCACCTGCCGCTCGCCGATGCAGATGTTCGCGGCGGTGATCAAAGAACACCACAAGCATTCGCCGCGGAGACACGTCCACGTCGCCGTCATGCCCTGCACCGCGAAAAAGGCGGAGGCGGCGCGCGAAGAGTTCCGCACCGCGGCCGGCCCCGATACGGATTATGTCATCACCACGCAGGAACTCATCCAGATGATAAAAGAATCCGGCTTAGTCTTCGCCGAACTCGAGCCGGAGGCGGTCGACATGCCCTTCGGAACGATGAGCGGCGCGGGCGTCATCTTCGGCGTCACCGGCGGCGTCACCGAGGCGGTGCTGCGCCGGATCATCTCCGACAAATCGGCGGCGGCGCTCCAGGCGATCGCCTTCAAGGGCGTGCGCGGCAGCGAGGGCCTCAAAGAGGCCGTCGTCAAATACGGGGATAAAGAACTGCGGGTCGCCGTCGTCAGCGGCCTCGGCAACGCCCATGAACTGATAAAACGTATCAAGGCGGGCGAGCGCTACGACTTCGTGGAGGTCATGGCCTGCCCAGGCGGCTGCGTATGCGGCGCGGGCCAGCCCTTCGCCCTCCGGGAAGGCAAGGAAAGCCGCGGCCGGGGGCTGTACGCGGCGGATAAAATGTCGAGCATCAAACGTTCCGAGGAAAACCCGCTCATGCTCTCGCTCTACAGCGGCCTGCTCAAAGGACGCGTCCACGACCTGCTCCACGTGCGCTATCATGCGAAGGAGGAGGCTTAGATCATGTCCGTCATAAGAATCTGCATCGGCACCTCCTGCTACCTCAAAGGGGCCTACAACGTCCTCCAGCTCTTCCAGCACGAGATAGAGGCGCGCGGACTGCACGATAAAATAGAAATCAGCGGCTCCTTCTGCATGGGGCAGTGCCGGAACGATGTCTCCGTCGACGTGGATGGGACCGTCTACAGCGTTTCGCCGGAGACGGCGCATGAATTTTTTGAAAATATGGTCATGACGCGGCTGTAGCCGCCGCGCCGCGATATAGGTGCCGAGGCTGCGCAGCCCGGCACCTATATCCTACCGCTTGCCGAGAAAAAGCCGTCGATATCGAACGAACGGACATTTGGACGTGTGATAGGTGTCTCAAGCGCGCTTCCCGCGCGCCTTTTTACGTCTTTCCACCTACTTTTATAAACGTATTTCCTACAAACGTGGAAACCTCCCGTGCCGCTACAATTTTCTTTAGAAAGGCAGCTTATGGGCGAACTGCCTCCTAAAGGAGCGGATAAAGATGTCAGAAGAAGAGGTCAGAAAAGGGAAGACGACGAAAAACGCCTCCCGGGAAAACGAAAGGCGCGCCGCGGAGCCGGCAAAGGAGCCCTTCGTGAAGCCGATCTGGAACCGTATGGCGATGGTGATATTTTTTATCGCCGCCTTCGCGCTCGTCGGAGTCTGGTATGTCGCCGCGGAACAGCAGGAACGCCGCGCCTCGGCGCATGATATCGTAAAGAATATGAATCAGATAAAGGTTTCGACGCTGACG
>CAKSWL010000248.1 GCA_934511335.1 uncultured Cloacibacillus sp.
TCGCCTTCGCGGGGGCGCTCGGACTGATGATCCCCGGCACGACCTCCGACCTAGCGGGCCTTGCGGTGCTGGCTGTGATTTACGTCGTGCAGAGGGTAAAAGAAAAGAAATTGCTGGCGGGCACCGCAGCTTAGCAACCTTTTATAACATTACAGAAAAGCGGGCTTTTAAAAAGAAGCCCGCTTTTTGTGTCGATATATTTTATGTAACGTCTTTTTGATATTTTTTTAGAAAAATAAGCAGCGCCTCGACGTCTTCCTGCACGCGTTTAATCGCCGAATCTTTTGCGTCATTGATTTCATACTTTACTCGATCGCGGAAAAATGATGACAGAGAATCAAGTTCCATCTCGAGAACAGAAATCCTCTTATCATTTACGTTGTTCTCGGTCGTTACAGACATATTTTTCTCATCATTTTTAGTGGTATTAATCAGGTCTTTGGGGGAAACAACTTCGTCTATTTCTCCCAACCAGTATGCGGAGGTGATCTGGGTTGTTTTCACAAGCTTGTCCAGCAGCTCGATAGAGGGGGTGGATAAGCCCTTTTCCAAACT
Organism: uncultured Cloacibacillus sp.; assembly: GCA_934511335.1. GTDB lineage: Bacteria > Synergistota > Synergistia > Synergistales > Synergistaceae > Cloacibacillus. The sequence goes on from CAKSWL010000248.1 coordinate 556, forward strand.
GCTGATATAGGTCTGCCCATATCCCAACAGCTCGCCAAGTTTTTCCTGCAAGGAAGGTTTGCAGATGTTTTGCAATGTACTACAGTGAGACATAATCAGTTGACGTGGAATAGATGTATCCCTATATATTATAATGAACGGAGGGTCACGAATGTTGAAACGCCGCTTCTTGAAATCTTCAAAAAATATCAGAACAATATCCATTATTAGCATTTAATATTTCATTTCTATCGCCTGCTGCAGTCTGCAGGCGATAGAAATCAGTTTTAACATGTTTAACATGCGAGGAAGAATTTTTTGTAAAAATCCCGACACTTGTCGTTCTAGAGCACAAGTGTCACTACGCTGCAGAAACAACAGCAGGTATCGCAGCGTCGGTTATCTGTTTGGGATATCGGCGATAGCCGGGTTCCCGTTTATTTATTGAACAAAGAAGAAATAGAGTATCCAAGTTCGCTGTATAGGCAACTGACAGGTGCGACAGAGGAGATACGATTTTTAAATCACCGTTTTTCTTCCTGCGCCTACCGGCGTCCGACTACGTGCCATGTGCGGAAATATTGGAGGAAAGTGGATGTCGCAAGCTTTTCAATATAAAAACTGTGTGTTCCTGCGTTACTGAGCCTGGCGGCTGACGCTCATATTTTCGCCTCTAACTATAAGCTGATTATTGATACTTGTCTAATAAAAGTATATAATATCAAACGAGACTTTTTATTATCTACCGGAACAACATTGTTTTGCATAAAAAGTGTAGGATCTGAGCGATCAGGGGTTTGTTTTATTGTACGGCTATGTAAGCTTTGGTTGTTTCCGCGTAGTTGTTTTATCTGTCTCAAACTCTTCACGGAGGAGGAATTTTTTGTGAGTGAAACAGAAGCAAAAGTAACTGCGGCTATGGAAGAGAGCGCGAAGATCGATCTTGAAGATCTTATGCGCAAATATGACACCGAAGCGCGTTTTCGTACGCTTGCGGGCTGGCAGGGGAAGATGGTGGCGCTGCTTGCCGTTGCGATGTCCTGCTTCCACTTCTATACGTCGGGGTTTGGATTGCTGCTCGCGCAGATGCAGGGCGCCGTCCACCTCGCCTTTACGCTGGCGCTGGTCTTTCTTCTCTACCCCGCCACGTCGAAACAGTCAAAGACCAGCGGCATCCCCTTCTACGATTTTATTCTTGCGGGGCTAGGCATCGCCAGCGCGTTGTATCTGGTCTTCTTCTTCAACGACTTGGTCACGAGAGCCGGCCTGCCGACGACTGCGGACCTTGTGATGGGGTTCATCCTCATCGCGACGCTGCTTGAGGCGACGCGGCGCATCTCCAATCCGATCCTGCCCTGCCTTGCGATCGCGGCGCTGCTCTACTGTTACTTTGGGCGCTACATGCCCCAGATGCTGGCGCACCGTGGATTTTCCGTCGCCCGCATCGTCAACCACATGTATCTCGGCACGGAGGGCATCTTCGGTACGCCTCTTGAAGTCTCCTCGACCTTCGTCTTCATGTTCATCCTCTTTGGAGCGGTACTTGAAAAGACAGGTCTTGGAAAATTCATCATCGACCTCTCGATGGCCCTCGCCGGCTGGTCGACGGGCGGCCCCGCGAAGGTCGCGGTCGTCAGCTCCGGACTCATGGGAACGGTATCCGGCTCTTCGGTAGCCAACGTCTGCACGACGGGTATGTTCACCATCCCGCTGATGAAGAGCGTAGGTTACCAGCCATACTTTGCGGGAGCGGTAGAAGCGGTCGCCTCCACCGGGGGGCAGATAATGCCGCCGGTCATGGGAGCTGGCGCCTTCATCATGGCGCAGTTCCTAGGGGTGCCCTATATCGAAGTGGCGATCGCGGCGGTCGTCCCCGCGCTGCTTTACTACTTCGCGGTCATGGTGCAGGTACACTTTGAGGCCTGCCGTCTCGGCCTTAAGGGCATCCCCTGGTCGCAGCTACCGCCGCTCCTTCCCCTTCTGAAATCGAAGGGCTTCCTGCTCATTCCGCTTATTGCGATCATCTACTTCCTGCTTGCCGGATACACGCCGCTGAAGGCGGCCTTCAACGGCATTCTCGTCAGCTTCGTCCTCTCCTGGCTCAACAAAGAGACGCGCCTGACCCCGATAAGGATATTCGAGGCCTTTGAAGCCGGCGCGCGCGGTGCGATCGGCGTGGCCTGCGCCTGCGCCACGGTCGGCATGGTGGTCGGCATGGGAACGCTCACGGGACTTGCCCTGCGCATAGCTGGTGCTATCGTTTCGGCGGCCGGCGGCAGCAAGATTCTGACGCTCATCTTCACGATGTGCGCGAGCATCATCCTCGGGACGGGGCTCCCGACGACGGCGAACTTCATCGTCACCAGCACGATGGCGGCTCCCGCGCTCTTCCAGCTCGGCGTGCCTGCGATGGCGGCCTACATGTTCGTCTTCTACTTCGGCATCGCGGCGGACCTAACGCCTCCCGTGGCGCTGGCGGCCTACGCCGGCGCGGGTATTGCGGGCTCCGACCCGATGAAGACCGGAGTGACGGCCTTCAAGCTGGCGCTGGCGGGCTTCCTCGTGCCCTATATCTACGTCTACAGCCCGATGCTGCTGTTTATAGACGTCGTGCCGCTGGAGATGGCGCAGGCGATCTGCACGGCGCTCATCGGGGTGTTCCTGCTCGCGATGTTCACGATCGGCTATTTCAAAGCCCCGCTCGCCTGGTACATGCGCGTGCTCGCCTTCGCGGGGGCGCTCGGACTGATGATCCCCGGCACGACCTCCGACCTAGCGGGCCTTGCGGTGCTGGCTGTG
>CAKSWL010000249.1 GCA_934511335.1 uncultured Cloacibacillus sp.
GATGATGGATATAACTAAGAAATGGACGGGGCGCCGCATAGACTGGGGACAGATACTCGCCCAGCTCTGCGTATACTTCGAGGACAGAATCCCGGAATGACCCCTGGCAATAAATAAAAACAAGCCGGACGCCATTGACGTCCGGCTATGGTGAAGCTATGTTTACGCAGAGCCGCAGCGCACGATTGAAGCGCGCAGGGGCTTTAGTCTCGAACTACAGACTGAGGATGTTTACACAGAATTAGGGACTGTCCCGAGAAAACTATTCACACGCTCAAGTTTTCCAGGAGGTTTTCCACTGTATCCGCGGCCCGGATAAGCTTTATCTCCCCATGGAGCGTTTTGAGCACCTCCGCCGGGCGCAGGCGGCAGTTATAATTCGAGGCCATTGAATAGCCGTATGCTCCGGCGTTTTCCACCGCGACGATGTCGCCCTCGCGCGCCTCCCCCAGCGAACGCTCCGACGCAAGAATATCGCCGCTTTCGCAGATATTGCCGACGACGGTCGCCGGCGGCGCCTTTTCATCCGCGCCGCCAGGCCGCCCGCCGTCACTTTTCAGCAGCCTCACCTCATGATATGAATCGTAGAGGACGGGACGCATCAGCACGTTGAAGCCGATGTCCGTTCCCACGTAAGTTTCGCCGTAGTTTTCTTTCACGGCGTGCACCGTCCCGAGGAGCAGGCCGCATTCGGCTACCAGATAACGCCCAGGCTCGCATTTGAAGTGAACGTACTTATTGTCATATCGTTCGATAAACGAGTCAAGAACGGGGAAAAGCATTCCGCGCAGCGCCGCGAAATCCAGACGCGGCTCGCCGGGGCGATAGGGGACTCCAAAACCGCCGCCGAAATCGATAAAACCAAGGCCGGGAAAATTATTCAATACCAGCTCAAGCAGGTTTTGCGCCGCCTCGACGTATGGGGCCGGCTCCAGAAAAAGAGAGCCGATATGCTGGTTTACGCCGACGAGCTTCATGTCATACTTCGCAAGCAGCTCCTTTACCCGCGTGCAGAACAGCGGGTCGATGCCGAACTTGGTCTTATGTCCCGCCGTCACCACCTTATCGCAGTGCCCCGCGCCGACCCCGGGATTAAAGCGAAGCGCGACGCGGCCGCCGCGGTTGATACCCCCAAGCCTCTCCAGCTGCGAAAGCGAGTCGGCGCTGACTAAGATGTCCCTGTCTATGCAGTAGCGCAGCTCGTCGGCGGAGACGTTGTTGCCGATATAAAATATTTCATCACTGGGGAAACCGGCGTGTTCGAGAAGAAATATCTCTCCGTGCGACATCGCGTCCGCGCCGATCCCCTCTTCGCGGATGATTTTCAGCAGGGAGATATTGGCGTTCGCCTTGATAGAGAAACTCGGGGATATCCGCCCCTCAAAGGCGTCGACAAGCTCGCGGCATCTCTGCCTCAGTATCTCTTCGCTGTAGACATAGACCGGCGAGCCATACTCGCTGACGATCTCGAAGGCCTCTTCATTCTTCAGGAACATCGCCGCCGTACCTATATCCTCGCCGCCCCGGTACGGCGCGCTGCGTCGGCCACCGCCGCGGCCACCACCGGCACGACGCGCGGGTCGAGGGCGGAGGGGATGATATATTCCCTGGATAGCTCGGATTCCGAAACGAGCGAGGCCAGCGCCTCCGAGGCGGCAAGCTTCATCTCTTCGTTTATGCACCGGGCGCGGACGTCGAGCGCGCCGCGGAAAATCCCGGGGAAGCCTAAGCAGTTATTGACCTGGTTCGGAAAGTCGCTCCTGCCAGTGGCGACGACGGCCGCCCCCGCGGCCAGCGCCTCTTCAGGGAAGATTTCCGGCGTCGGATTCGCCATTGCAAAGACGACGGGGCTGGGGGCCATAGTGCGCACCATCTCACCGGTGAGCAGTCCGGGGCGAGAGACGCCCAGGAAGGCGTCCGCTCCCTTGAGTACCTCCGCGAGACTGCCGCGCCGCCTTTCGGGATTGGTTATCTTAGAAAGCTCGGCCTGCGCGGGATTCAGACCTGCGGGATATCCTTCGCAGAGCGCGCCGTTTATGTCGCACATGATAATATTTTTTACACCGGCGGCAAGAAAATACCTGGCGATCGAGCTGCCCGCCGCGCCCGCGCCGTTGATTACGAGCACCGCGTCCTCAAGCCGGCGGCCTGTGAGGCGCAGAGCGTTTTTGTAGGCCGCGAGGGCGATCACCGCCGTACCGTGCTGATCGTCGTGGAATACGGGGATGTCGAGCCGCTCCTGGAGCCTGCGCTCGATCTCGAAGCAGCGCGGCGCGGAAATGTCCTCAAGATTGATGCCGCCAAAGGAGACGGCGATCTTCGACACCACGTTGACAAATTCGTCAACGTCCTTGGTGGAAACGGCAAGCGGCACGGAATCGATCCCCGCGAAACGCTTAAAGAGGCAGCTCTTCCCCTCCATCACCGGCATCGAGGCGGCGGGGCCGATATCACCGAGGCCGAGCACCGCCGTGCCGTCTGTAATGACGGCCACCAGGTTATTTTTGATCGTCACATTCCAGAGCTCCTCAGGATCGCGCTCGATGGCGCGGCAGGGCTCCGCCACCCCCGGAGTATAAACTAGGGAGAGATCCGCCATATTTTCTATCTTCTTCCGGCACTCGATATCCAATTTGCCCCGCAGCTCACGGTGCATATCAAGCGACTTTGCAAATACGTCTTCTTTCATTCTCCATACCTCCGCATAATTCCGATTCAAAAAGTTTAAACCTTGACAAGTCGAATTGCAAATTATCTTTTTTATCTTTATTCGATATAATACTTTTCAGGAAAATTAGCTGTAAAATATGGAGGACGATACGATGGATACAGAACTTCTCTACCAAAAATGCGTCGGCTTCCACGGGCACAGCTGCGGCGGGCTGCTTATCGGCTTCCGCGCGGCGCTCTGCGCGATGGAACGCTTGGGAATCACGCAGCCGTCGCCCGACGAGGAGCTCGTCTGCGTCGCGGAGAACGACGCCTGCGGGATAGACGCGGTTCAGGCGCTGCTGGGCTGCACCGCCGGCAAGGGCAACCTCATCCTCCGGCTGCGCGGCAAACAGGCGTTCACCTTCTTTGATAAAAAAAGCGGCCGCTCGTTCCGGCTCGTGCTGAAAGAAAAAGGATTTTCCTCCCAAGAAGAGAAGCAAAAATTCATGCGAGAGGCCCCCGCAGAGGATATCTTCAAGATCGAGGAAGCGCGCCTCACATTGCCGCGCGAGGCGCGCATCTACCGGTCGCAGCCCTGCGCCCGCTGCGGCGAACGCACCGCCGAACCCTGGCTCCGCGTTAAAGAAGAAAAGCTCCTCTGTAT
>CAKSWL010000250.1 GCA_934511335.1 uncultured Cloacibacillus sp.
TCGGAGGCTAAGGTCAACCTGCGGGAGCTCTTTGAGACGAAGCGCCAGCAGAACGAACAATGGAAACGGCTGAAAGACGCCGCGGCGGCGATCGAAAAGAGCCCTGTGTTCATCGACGATAGTTCGCCGCTGAACACGATGGAGCTGCGCGGACGCTGCCGCCGTTTCTTCGCGAAACACGGCGAGGGGCGCGGGCTCGTAGTCGTCGACTACTTGCAGCTGATGCACGCGGCGCGCCGGATAGAGAACCGCACCCAGGAGGTCTCGGAGATCTCGCGCACGCTCAAAAGCATCGCGCGCGAGTTCAAAGTGCCGGTGCTAGCGCTCTCACAGCTGTCGCGCGACGTTGAAAAACGAGACAAGAAAAAACCGCAGCTCTCGGACCTGCGTGAAAGCGGCGCCATCGAGCAGGACGCCGACATGGTCATCTTCCTCTACCGCGAGGCCTACTACGCGCAGGAGAACGATACTAGCGACGCGACGGCCGAGGTCATCATCGCGAAGAACCGCAACGGCCCCACCGGAAAGGTCGATCTCGTCTTCTTCCGCGAATACGCGCGCTTCGAGAGCGGTTACAGTAACGGATATTAAGCTGGCGCCCCTTTGAGGGGCGCGGCGAGAATGGGTGGTTCCTGATGAAAATATCGCGCAAAAAGAAAACTGCGGAGCAAAAAAGCTTAGGGGCCTTGCTTGGCGCCGGCGCGGTGCCGCTGGTGCCGCGGTGGGTTTTTTATCCGCTGATTTTCATCTCGCTTGCGCTGCCGAACCTGATTTTTTCGGGGGTGAGCTGGTTTGACACTCTGCATATCATGAAGTGGGCCTGGACGATGGTGCCGGTCGCTTTGATATCGCTTATCGGAGGCTCCATCTTAGCGATTTATGGTGCGGAGCGCACCGGGTTCCGCCTCGACCTTTTCGGCGGCGTATGGTTTTCTTTGCTGGCCTTTATTTCGCTGCAGCCGCTGTGGAGCGATATCTTCGCCCGTTCCACCTATATGAAGGAATGGTTCTTTTTCGCGACGCTGCTGGCCGTCTATATTTTCAGTTATAACCTTTTCACCGGCGAGAGGGCGCTGCGCTGCCTGCTGTGGCTCGCAAACCTCAACGCGGCGCTGAATATCGTCTTCGCCGAGCTTCTCATCAGGGAGATGAACGCCCCCTTCTGGTTCATCATGAACGTCCCCGGGAATTATATCGGCAATACGGGGCAGCAGGAGATGTTCGGCCTCTGGATGGCGATGGCCGCGATGAACGGCATCTTCCTCCATATGGTCTACTCTCAGCTTGCCGAGGGGGAGCCTGAAAGGTATCGGAATATAAGATACGCCAATCTTTTCATGCTCGCTTTCAACGCGTGGGGATTATGGAATTCGACGACACGCGCGGGGATGCTTTCGCTGATGACGGGGACGATCATCATCTCCGCCGTCATCTGGAACTGCAAGCCGCGGCGGCTGCTGAGGAGCGTCGGCTTTGCCGTGCTGCTGGTCGCCGTGATGATGGTCGTCAACATCTGCATGGGCTATTTCGGCTGGAGCCGCGCCTACGCGCTGATAAACAAGACGTCGGATATGCTGCTGAACACGACGAATTTCGGCGCGCGCCGCGAGATCTGGATCACGAGCTGGAAGGTCTTCAAGGAGCATCCCTTCGCCGGCGTCGGTCTCGGCCATTATAAGTGGCATTATCTTGACGGCCAGCGCGAGGCTTTCAAGGATCATCCCGAGTTGAAGTGGCAGTTCACTTACTGGGCCCACAGTGAATATTTGCAGTGGCTCGCGGAGTTCGGCGTTTTCGGCGCGCTGGTTTTGCTTTCGGCGGCGCTCTGGTGGATTTGGAGCTTCATCCGCGCGCTTTCGCAGAAGAAGGACCTCTCTTACGCCGCGATGTGGGGCTGCTCTTTCGTCTATCTGATTTGGTTTGACGCGATTTTCAGCCGCCCCTTTCACCGTATCGAGAACGCCGTCTGGCTCTCGCTCGCCTTCGCGGTTGCCAACCGGCAGCTGCTGCCGCTTTCGGCCAAGTTCAGCGAGATACGCCACGGCGTCGTCTACCGATTCCTGGGATTTTTTATGGCGGTGGTCGCCGTGACGGGGATGCTTTTCCTTTACTCCGGCTGCCGCGCCGATAAGTCTCTGCGCGCGGCTTCGATGACGACGAGCGCCTCGCTGCAGCGCCACCGGATCGACGAGGCGCGGCGGAGCCTGATGGGGATGGACGAGGCGAACGAACAGCTTGCCTATCACCTGCTTGCCGTGGCGAACGCGACGAAGAGGCCGGAGGACCTCGCCGCGGGTATCGAGCAGCTTTACAGGAGTTTCAGGACCCGGCCGCAGGCAAAGCAGCTTTTGGAGCTGATAAACCTTGCGCAGCACACGGGAAATCAGCGGCTGCTTTCCGAGCTTGCGGTGTATCTGCATCCCTCGGCCCATCGTCCCGCCTCAGGCGGCGCGGAGCCGCCGTCAAAATAGAATGAGGCGCGGCCTCCGCAGGGGTTTTACTCTCATCGAGATAATGCTCGTCGTGGGATTGGTCGGCATCATCGCGACCGCCGCCTTGGCTCCGCTTGTCTTCACGATCCGTTCGCTGGAGGAGGCTCAGCGGCGGTGGGGGGCTTCCCACAATACCGCGGCGGCGGTGGAGAAGATATATTCCGATATTCGCCGCGTTATTCCCAACCCCTCTTTCTCGACGTTTAAGATCATCCACAAGAGCGGCCTGTCTGCTCAGGCCGACGACCGTCTCGTTGTCTGGAGCGCCGCCCCGAAGTACGAGGGGAAAAACGTCGGCGTGGTGGTCTATAAGGTCGTGACCAAGGGCGCTCTTAATAACGCGAAGCCGGGGCTTTATCGCTGGGTGCTGGCCAACGTGCCGTCGGTAAACGCCCTATCAGGCGACCTGCCGGGAAATCCCTCGGAGCCTGAGACGCCGATGGAAGTGAATACCGACGACCTCGACCCCAAAGAGGCGAAGCTGGTGCTCGCAGAGGCCGCCGGGGTGCGTTTTTACGTCTGGCGGGATAATAAATGGGAGCAGGAATATGACGGCAAGCTTCCCCGGCTGCTGAAGACCGAGATCATCACCAAAGAGGGCGGCTATTCGCACACCGAGAGGTTCCCCAATGCGCCGAAGAAGTAGCGGCTTTATCCTCATGTCGGTGCTGCTCTCCACGACGCTGCTCATCACGGCGGCGACCGCCTTTGCCTGGTTTGCGCGCACTGAGGCCCGCCGCGTGGGCACGCGGGAGAATATCTTAAAGTTCCGCAATGTCGCCGAGATCGCCGTCGGCGTGATCGGAGAGAAG
>CAKSWL010000251.1 GCA_934511335.1 uncultured Cloacibacillus sp.
ACTTCGTGCTCATCGGCCCTGCAAGCGACCCGGCGGGCGTAAAGGGCAAGCCCGTCACGCAGGCTATGGCCATGATCGCCTCGAAGGGACAGCCGCTCGTCAGCCGCGCCGACAAATCCGGCACCCACACGGCGGAGCTCAAGCTGCTTAAGGCCGCGGGGGTGAAAGATTTTGACAAGGCGAAGTGGTATGTGCAGACGGGACAGGGGATGCTGAAGACGATCAACATCGCGGACGAGCAGAAGGGTTACGCGCTCACCGACCGCGGGACCTTCATCAAATACGAGGCGGGGCTCAAGGGCAAGCCGGGACTGGTGATCGTCTGCGAGGGCGACCCCGAGCTTCTCAACAAATACAGCGTGATGGCGGTGAGCCCGCTGAAGCACCCGAATGTGAAGTACGACCTGGCGCTCAAATACATCGACTGGATCACCTCGTCGAAGGTGCAGAAGGACATCGCGAACTTCACGCTCGAGGGCAAGCAGCTCTTCTTCCCCGAAGCCGAAATTCGCTCGGGACATTAATTTAATATCGAAAGCACTTTAGAGAACCGCTGATTAATTGAAAATAAGCTGGATAATAACCAGCGGCTCCTTAGGCGGACGCCGGACGAAAAAGCTGAAGCGTCCGCCCGCTTTATGCGGGGCGCAAGATAAGGACTGATTTCGATGGATTTCATAGTTGAAGGATTTAAACAGGCTTTCAGGCTTATTATTTCCCTGGACGAGGAGACTATGAACATCCTTCTCACCACGCTGCGGTTGACGGCGCTTTCGATGGGAGGGATACTGCTCATCGGTCTGCCGCTGGGCTTTCTTCTCGGCTACCTGGATTTTCCGGGCAAGCGCTGCGTCCGCACCGTGGTGGACACGCTGCTTGCGCTGCCGACGGTGGTCATCGGGCTGCTCGTCTACGCCTTCATCTCGCGGCGCGGCCCCCTCGGCGGCTGGGACCTGCTCTTTACGGTCGAGGGCATGGCCGTCGGGCAGGTGATCCTAGGCACGCCGATCGTGGTCGCCTATACTGCTGCGGCGATCGAGGGGCTTGACGACCGGCTGCGCCAGACGCTGATGACGCTCGGAGCCTCGGGCGCGAAGCTCGCGCTGACGAGCCTCTGGGAGGCGCGCTTTCTCGTTCTCGTCGCCGCGCTGACGGCCTTCGGGCGCATCGTCGGGGAGGTCGGCTCCGCAATGATGCTCGGCGGCAACATCAAGTGGCACACGCGCACGATCACCACGGCGATCACGCTGGAGACGGGCAAGGGCGACTTCGCCCTCGGCATCGCCCTCGGCGTAATCCTGATCATGATCTCGCTGATACTCAACATCTCTCTGACCTTCCTGCGCCGCAGGACGCAAAGCTGAAACAAAAAATACTGGAAATGGACGGTGCAAATAAAATAAAGACCGCCGCGGCGGTATCTCCGGCACGCACGTCGCGGAAATGAACGTTTAGAAGGCGGCGGGAGCGACGCCCGACGGCGAAAAGGACGAATGGTATACCGTATTCTCGCTCGGCAAGCTCGGCAATGGCCCGACGACCGACTTTGCGAACCGCCGCAACGCCTATGCGATTATGGACAGGGCGACCTGCCCGGCCAAGCAGAAGGGCCTTAAAATAGTCCCGCTGGTGGAGGGCGGCCCGATTCTGCTGAACCTCATCGCGGCGATGGAAGTGGCCCCGAAGTGCTTTCCGCAGGTGAACAACGCCGACGTGGTGAAATTTGTCGACTGGCTCTGCGGCGACGGGGCGCAGACGATCATCAAGGACTTCAAAGTGGAGCGGTACGCCCCAGCCGCTCTTCTTCCCGAACTCCGACGAATGGAACAAGAAACACGGCAAATAGTTTTATAGTAAAATAACGCGAGGGGGCGAAGATTTCTCCGCCTCCCTCGTCTTTATGGAGGAGCGCCTGTGATGAGCACATTGCTTTATGAGATACATGACCTGAAACAGAGTTACGGCAGGGGGCCGCTGAACCTCGACATTGCGGAGCTGGCGATCAGAGGGTCGGGGATCACCGGTTTAGTCGGCCCGAACGGCAGCGGCAAATCGACGCTGCTTAAAGTGCTCTCCTTTCTTATCCCCTACAACAGCGGCCGCGTCATCTTTGACGGCCGCCCCGCGGAGGGGCGCGAAGAGGAGATCCGCCGCGAAGTGACCTATCTGCTCCAGGACTCATACCTGCTGAACCGTTCCGTCTATGAAAATATCGCCTACGGGCTCAAACTGCGGGGGAACGTTCCCGACATAAAAAACAGAGTGAACGAAAGCCTGATACAGGTCGGGCTGGCGCCGGAGAAATTTGCCCAGCGCCCGTGGTATCAGCTCTCCGGCGGAGAAGTGCAGCGTGTAGCCCTGGCGTCCCGCCTGGCTTTGCGGCCGCGGGTGCTGCTGCTCGACGAACCGACGGCGAACGTCGACGAGGCGAGCGCGCAGCTCGTGATGGAGGCCGCCGTCGGCGCGACGAAAGAATACGGCACCACCGTCATCGTGGCGACGCACGACTTGGCCTGGCTCTATGAAATGTCTACCGACGTGGTCAGCCTCTATCGCGGCCGTATCGTCGGCAGCGGCGCGGAAAACCTCCTTCAAGGGCGCTGGAGCCTCTCGGGAGGCTATATGGTCCGTGAATTTATCGACGGTCAGGCGGTATTCGCCTATCCCGCGCCGTCTGGCAGGCCGAACGCGGCGATGCTGAATTCCGCCGACGTGCGTGTCGCCGCCGAAAGGCCGCAGCCCGAAGCGGAGACGAACGTCGTCGCGGGCCGCATCGTGCAGATGACGCTGGAACGCGCCGGCGCCTCCGTCATCGTCTCGATAGAGGTCGGGGAGAACGTACTCAAAACGCGCATGGAGGCGGCGGAGCTGAACCGTCTGGCGCTCTGTCCGTCAAAAGCGGTGTATCTGTCTTTTTCCTACTCAGCCCTGCGCTGGATATAGACCGGCGCGCCTCAGCGCCGGCCGACCTTCAGGGCGTATGCCCCCATAGTAAATGGGAGCATGTCGAAAAAAGCATATTGGGAAATATGAATGGCTGTTATTGATAGTAGTTTTCACGAGAGAAAAGATTTATCCCTTAACGTGTCTCCCCATATACAGATGAAAAATATCGGTGTAAAGGTGTTGCGGGAAAGCTTTTAAATAGCGAAGAGAAGCAGCGCATGATTGCAGAAAGAAAGGTATTTCACCAACCAAGGCCGGCGGCGACGGGCCCCAAAGGACGAGGGTGTACACACGTCGATAAATCGGCGTTTATTGCGGGGAAAAGATAAGTTTTACCTTGCCTTTAAGGG
>CAKSWL010000252.1 GCA_934511335.1 uncultured Cloacibacillus sp.
CCCTGATATTATAGATGATAGTTCAGAAAAGTCAACCGCATTTATCGTTTGAAGGGCAGACGCGCGCCGGCGGGTTATAACCCGCCGGCCCGTTACACGAGAAAACTGAGCCTGGCGGCAAAACCAAGAAGGCTTCGGTCTCCAGCCAGGGCGGCGCGTATATCAATCAGGGCGCTACGCGAGGTTATTTCTCCACGTTTCGTACTCGTCGAGTCCGGAATCCTTTATCACCCGCAGCAGTTCGCAGACATCCGCCTCTGATATCGGCAGCAGAGGGCGGCGGCAGGGCCCTCCGGTCATACCGTAAGCCTCAAGCGCGCGTTTTAACCCCGGAATGCCGAAACGGCGCGTAATCGCGTCGCTGACCGGCAGCAGCCTTTTTTGCAGGGCGACGGCCTCCGCGGTCCGCCCCTCTTTGAAGGCCTCGTACAGCATCTGGCATGAGCGCGGGAAGAGGATCGAGACCGCCATCGTACCCCCGCAAGCCCCCATCGACAGCGCCGCGAGGAACCAGTTGCCGGTGCCGCTGAAGATGGAGAAATATTCCGGAGAGCGGAGGACGGTATAGCCGAGCTTCGTCATATTGCCGGAGGTATCTTTGATGCCGCGTATATTGGGATGGCGCGCGGCGGCGCAGATTACCTCGATGCCTATATCGACGCCGGTGTTGTCCGGCATGTTGTAGATAAATACCGGTACCGGCGATTCTTCCGCGACATCCGTAAAATATTTTATTAACGCCTCATCGCCGCCCTTATAGTAGTGGGGCGGGAGCAGCAAAATGCTGTCGGCCCCAGCGGCGGCAAGCTCTTTAACGGCCTTTAAGGTCTCCAAGGTGGAAGGGAAATGCGCGCCGGCCATGATATGGAGCCGCCCGGCAGCCTCTTTCCAGGCGATTTTTGTCAGCAGCGCCCTCTCTTCCAGAGATAAGAAAGGGACTTCGCCGTTTGAACCGGCGATGACGATGCCGTCGAGCGGCGAAGCGCGCCACATCCTCAGGTTCTTTCTCCACCCGCTCTCGTCGAGAGCGCCGTCATCTTTAAAGGGGGTTGGAACAGGCGCGAATATCCCGCAAATCTTATCTTTCACGGCAAGCATCTCCTTTTTTGTCGTTAGTCGGCGAATAATAGCGGCGCCTTGCCGGACGCGGAACTTAGTATGCGGCTCCCATAAAACTATGTCAATCTCTGTAAATCGGCGTTTATAAGCACGATTTTTCTTTTTATTACGCTTAACCTTACGCGATGATGGGGCGTTATTCAACATGATCCGCGCAATGAAACAAGCGGACCGGCGAGACCGAGGTCCTCTTTTCGCGCTGCGGGCGTTCGGCTTCGGCATCCATATAAAAATATAAGGGCAGCCGCCTCTGCTCCGGCGGCCACCCCAAATATTGCTCTTTTTCGCGCTCTATTCCACGTACTTTTTCAGTTCGCCGTAACCCTCTTTGTCCATTTCCTCGTAGGGTATGAATCTCAGCGCGGCGCTGTTTATGCAGTAGCGCACGCCGTTTGGCGACTCGCGGTCGTTCTCGAATACATGGCCTAAGTGGGAATCTCCGGCCCGGCTCCGGACTTCCGTGCGGCGCATTCCGTAAGAACGGTCTTCTTTATAGACAATGGCGTTGTCGTCAATACCTTTGGTAAACGCCGGCCAGCCGCAGGAGCTGTCGTATTTGTCCTTTGAGGAAAACAGCGGTTCGCCGGTGACTACGTCCACATAGATGCCGCGCGCTTTGTTGTCATAATATTCGTTGTCGAAGGGAGGCTCGGTGGCGTTGTTCTGCGTCACCGAGTACTGCCGTCCGCTGAGTCTCTTTTTCAACTCTTCGTCGGATGGTTTTTTGTATGGTCCGGCGTCTATCTTCATCCCGTGAGCCTCCTCTATCTCCCGCGGCAGGATGTGGCAGTAACCGTTGGGACGGCGGCTCAGGTAGTCCTGATGATATTCTTCAGCTTCATGAAATACCGCCAGCGGTTCGATGAGCACGTAAAAGCCATCCGCCGCGCGCGCTTTTTCGATCGCCGCTATCCTCTTGACGGCGGCTTCCGATTTTTCATCCGTGTAAAAAACACCGGTCTGATATTGTTCTCCGACGTCGTTCCCCTGGCGGTTGCGCACGCCGGGATCGATTATCTTGAAAAACGCAAATAGCAGGGTGTCCAGCGAAACCTTTTTCGGATCGTAGACTACACGCACCGCTTCTTTGTAGCCGGTGCCGCCGCGGCAGACTTCTTCGTACGTCACGGGTGAAGGGTCTTTGCCGTTAGCGTACCCGGAAACGGCGTCGATGACTCCGGGGATGCCTTCCATATATTTTTCCAGCCCCCAGAAACAGCCTCCGGCCAGGTAGATCACCTCAGCGCCCTCTTTTTTAGTGTACGCATGATCGCCGGTCGTATTCACATGCACGGGATCGTTAGTCATTTTCATACGCGCCTCCTTTTTACTCACATTATTAACGCCAAAAGCCGCGCCGCATAAGGCTAAAATTACTGCCATTACGGTCAGGACGGCTGTTTTCACAAATATTTTTTTCATTGGCATCTCAGTCTCCTCCAAACTTAATTAAATTCATTCATATTTACTGACAATATTATAGCATACATCAATAGCGAACGGGAAAAGTCCGCAGCTTCTTTTTAAAATATCCGCTCAATATTTACCATCTCCCGGAGCTGATGCCCCGCCTTCGGCGCCGCTTCATTCCATGGCCGGCTTCGCTGACAGAAAGCGCGCGCATGTCAGGTCCCGCCGCTCCTTTCCCGCACGATTATGCGAGTCCGGTCTTTGAGCAAATGCAATAACAGGCGTTAAGCGCTTCACCATATGGTCGCCGCCACCGCCTGCCTAAAAGTTCCAAGGACGGCGCCTGGACAATCCCAAGATGCCGCCCTTATTTAGTTTGCATTGATTTTCTTAATATATTGGGATGGGATCTCCGGCCGGCGATGCACAGGCGAGCGCTCATGCTTTTTGTGGCCGCTCGATCATCTGTTTGACGTGGAACGTCTCTTTCTGGAAGCGAGCGCATAGAATGATACGGAGAGAAGGAGTACCAGACCGTCGATAAAGCGGGTCCAGAATCCCGACCAACCGGAGCTTACGATGCCGGCTTCTATAGTGCCCATGATTACAGAACCGACAAAGGTTCCCCATATCGTCCCACTGCCGCCATAAACCGAAGTCCCCCCTATGAATACGGACGCAAATACCAGTAGAAGGTAGCCGTCGCCCTGAGTGGGCCACCAGTTGGTCATTTCCA
>CAKSWL010000253.1 GCA_934511335.1 uncultured Cloacibacillus sp.
TCTTTGATATGAGGCTGACCTTTGTGAAAAGCCCGCGCTCCATAATATTGGCAGGAAATACATACGCCGGCGACAGGATTACCCGGTCGCCCTTTTCAGGCATAACTTGCAGGGGCAGAAAACCCTCGGGAGCCTCTTTCATCACTTCACCGCCCTAGCGAAAAATAAAAATGCGCGCGCCGGCGCGCAGAATAACGAAAAGTGCCCTTTACGGGAACTCCAGCGCCCCCATGGCACCCGCAAGATTCCGCTTATCGCTGCTTCCTTCCGGACCTGACGAGGTTCACGGGCTCACGCCGCATGGGACTGGAGTGCCCGTAAAAGGCACATCGACTGAATTTGAACATAATAATGGCGGAGAGGATGGGATTTGAACCCATGGAAGAGTTTGACCCCTTCACTCACTTTCCAGGCGAGCTCCTTCGACCGCTCAGACACCTCTCCGCATACGTCGCTGTTATGTCATCATATCGACGGGGGACATTATATCTTATTGCGGGAACGATGTCAAAAGGCCGCGGCGCGATAAATGGCCGATTTTAGGCTATTTTTCGCTAAATCTCTCGATCAAAGAGAGTAAAAGCGCCAGGTCTTTTTCAGAAAGCTTGGCAATGCCCGCGAAGGCCTTTTTTACCAAAGCCGGATCGGCGATTTCCTCATTGAAGAAATCGCTGGGGGTGACGCCGAGGTATTTGCAGATATAGAGAAATTCCGCCATAGAGGGCAGGCTGCGTCCGCTCACGATACTCTGCATGTAGCTTCGGCTGTGTCCGAGGTCGAGGCTCATCTTGTATTCTGAGACGCCCTTTTTTATTCTCAGTTCGGTGATTCGTTTTCTGATAAATTCGCTGTCCAATTCCTTCACCTCACCTAGTGTAGATTTTAGGGTGAGCGCTGGAAGATTATTAACGCTATAATCGTTAATTAAAACTATATTAGCGTTTTGTATGTTGTATAATAGCAAAACTAACAGATAAAACGCGCCGGCGGACCGAAAGCATTCCAAGCCGCCGCAGGCGGGGGAGGATGATTATGTTATGAGATCAACGGAGAAAAAACCAGCCGCGTTTCACGCCGAAAAACCGGAGGCGTTTGGCAGTGTAATCTCGGATCTCCTTGATCTGACCTCTTCTGCCCTTTATTTAGCCGACCTGCGAGAGAAAACTATCTCTTTGTGGAACGTCGGGGAGAGTTTTGCACGTGCTGACATCGCGAGACTGTTCCAGAGAAGCGGCGTCGTCTGTCTGAACATGGACGAGGCTTTTTCGCGGTTCGTCGAGGGTCTCTTCAGCGGTAAGGAGCGCGGCCGCATCGTCCGCCGTTTTTCGCCGTTGCTTGGCGGCGATTCGTGGCTCGCGGAGATCGTATACAAGGCCCTGCACAAAGACGGCGGGAACCCTGAGGCGGCGTTGTGCGTTATGCGTCGGCTCCCAATGGAGGGCGAGAGAGAACCTCTTTACGACGAATACCATCTTTGTTTTTCCGACTGGTTCAAGCGCGGTGTAGAAAATAACTATATAAAGCTTTATCTGCAGCCGAAGGTAAATCTGGCAAGCGGAGCCGTTACCGGCGCCGAGGTGCTGGCGCGTTATGACGACCCCCGCGAGGGGCTGATCCTGCCCGGCGCCTTCGTTCCCAAGTTAGAAAAGGCGGGGTTGGCGGAAGCGCTTGACCTCTATATTCTTGAGAGGAGCTATATGATGCTTAGCAGACTCCGGGAATTGGGCAAGGTCCCTCTGCCGCTCTCCGTCAATTTTTCGAAAAACACGTTGCTGGCCCCCGATATTCTTGAGAAGATAAAAAACATCGAGGGCGGTTTTGCCGGACTGCGGGAATATATGGAGATCGAACTTACGGAGAGCGTCGGGGACGTGTCGCGCTCCAGTTTTGCCGCGGCCTGCGCGGCGCTTCGCGAGGCCGGTTACCGGCTCGCGCTTGACGATTTCGGCAGCGAATACTCCAACCTGTACATGATGTCGGCTTTCCGCTTTGACGTGATAAAGATAGACAAAGCCATCGTCGCGGAGGTCGAGGACAACGAGATCAGCCGGTTGATCGTGAAAAGCACGGCCGAAATCTGCGGCAGGCTCGGCATCAAATGCGTCGCGGAGGGCGTTGAGCGGAAGGAGCAGGCGAAGATTTTGGCGGGGCTTGGCTGCCTTGAGGCGCAGGGATATCTGATAGACGAGCCGCTTCCCTGCGCCGCTTTCTGCGAAAAATATCTCGGCTGCCGCTGAAGGGCGGGCAAAATTACGACGGGGCCCTCCTGATCGTCTCCGCTTTTCGTTTTTTCCTGAAAAACAGCCGCAGCAGTTCCGCGCATTCTTCGCTCAGCACGCCGCCTGAGACAAGGCATCGGTGATACATGCGCGGGTCGCTGGGTATCTCATACAAAGATCGGCAGCCGCCGGCCTTGGGGTCTTTGGCGCCGAAGACGATCCTCTCCATGCGGCACTGGACCAGCGCCCCTGAGCACATGACGCAGGGCTCCAGCGTCACATAGAGCGAGCAGCCGTCAAAACGCCAGCAGTCGGTCTCCTTCGCCGCCGCGGCCATCGCGGCCATCTCCGCGTGTCCAAAGGGGGAATTATCGCGCCGCCGCACGTTGTGTCCGCGTCCGATGATCTTTCCGCCGCGCGTGACGACGGCCCCGACTGGGATCTCGCCGCGCTCGAGCGCGCGCCGCGCCTCTTTTATTGCCTCTTTCATATAAATGATATCATCCATCTATAGCGGTTCCTCTTTTCTTATGATATACTTACTAGCGCTTTATGCGTGCCTGTAGCTCAGCTGGATAGAGTGCCGCCCTCCGGAGGCGAAGGTCTGGGGTTCGAATCCCCACAGGCACGCCACTTATACCAACGATTTTGAGCCCTTTCGA
This sequence comes from uncultured Cloacibacillus sp., assembly GCA_934511335.1. Classification (GTDB taxonomy): domain Bacteria; phylum Synergistota; class Synergistia; order Synergistales; family Synergistaceae; genus Cloacibacillus. Next base: position 2,882 of record CAKSWL010000253.1, read on the forward strand.
GGGCTCTTTATTTTTTGCCCCGTATGGAATATGTATGGAATTTGTCAGAGATTATCATCCTTGTTTTGTGTCATGTAACCTATGCCGCAAGCCAATCCTAGCTCCAGCCAATTTTATGATATCGAATTGGGCGGTACCGTCAAGAGTTATGCGCAAATTAGTTTGCAGACTCTGGCTGAATGAAGTCAGCCGGCAATAGAGGCGTCATCCAGAACCGCCTCCAAGTGCTTCATAGATTTGACCCTTGATTACTTCCTCGTTCAGCTGTGCAATCTTCACGGACATGGTTTACAGACTCCTTTCAGAATGGTGTGTCGCAACTTCATTCTACCAGAGTTCTGCAAACCATGTCTCTTT
>CAKSWL010000254.1 GCA_934511335.1 uncultured Cloacibacillus sp.
GCTCTACGCCGTCGAAATAGACGAGCGCCTGCGCCAAGGGATAGAAAAAATCGCCGCGCGCGACGGGCGCTGCCGCTGCTTTTGGGGCGACGCCGTGCGGTTCGACTATACGCGCTCCCTGCCGGAGCAGCCGACCAAAATCATTGCGAACCTGCCCTATCACATAACGACGCCGCTGATATGGGCCATCCTCGAACAGCTTGCGCCGGCGAAGACCGACTACATGCTGCTGATGGTCCAGCTCGAATCGGCGGAACGCCTTGCCTCGCCCGCGGGACGCCGCGAGCGCTCGCCTCTGGGGATAACCGTCGAGGCCATGGGAAGCGCCGAGATCGTCAGAAAAATCCCTCCCTCGGCCTTCAATCCGCAGCCGCGCGTGAACTCCGCCCTTATCGAAATAAAAATAGAGAAAAACCGCGGGCTTGCGAATGACAGGACCTGGCGCGGGCTGCTGGCGCGCTCCTTCTCCCAGCGCCGCAAGACCCTTGCGAACAACTGGGCCGCGGGATACGGCGGCAGCGGCGTGACGCGCGAAAGGGCCTTTGAGATACTGGCGGCGCAGGGGCTGAAGCCGACGGCGCGCGCGGAAGAGCTCACGCTTGACGAATGGTTCGCGCTGGCGCAGATCCCCGACTTTTACCTTAAAAACAAAAAGAGCGGTGAATAAAAATGCTGTGGAACCTCAATAAGATCATCGTCAGCCAAAACGACGGCCTGCCGGTAGACTGGCGCGAAATCTCCCCTTCGGGGCGCGTCTTCGTCGAGATCGGCTTCGGCAACGGTGAATTTCTCGAACACCTTGCCCGCGGCAATCCCAAGACGCTCATCGTAGGTGTCGAAGTATCGCAATGGTGCGCCGCGAAGGGCGCGCGGCGGATCCTTGCCGCCGGCTGCGAAAACGTGCGCGTGATGCACGGCGACGCCCGTTTTCTGCTGCGCCGCTGCTTCGCGCCGGAGAGCGTGGAGCGCGTCTACATGAATTTCCCCTGCCCATGGCCCAAGACGAGACATGCCTCGCGCCGCGTCACCGTCCCCTCATTTGCCGGCCTGATGAACTACCTGATAGCTCCGGGGGGGATCTTTGAGCTGGCGACCGACGTCGACTGGTACGCGGAAGAGACGGCGGCGGTATTCTCCCTCTCGCCCGCCTTCCGCGCCGACCCCGTGGAGATAAACCCCGCGCGCCCCTATATGACGAAATATGAGCGCAAATGGAAGGCGATGGGAAAAGACACCTGGCGCCTGACGATACACAAAGAGACGAAACTTACTGAAAAGCCTGAAAAAGAGGATGATTGGCCAATGGAATACGAAGCGCAGGCAAAAAAGAGCGTGAAAGAGATCGTAGAATCCCTCAAAAATTGTGAAGGCGACGGAGTCGGCGGAAAAGGCCATTGGGTATTCCGCGACGCCTTTCTCTCCGCAGACGGCGTCGGCCTGATACTTGTGATAACGGCGGACGAGGGATTTGAACAGCACTTCTACCTTAAAGTGATCCCCAACCCGCGCGGCGTCACAATCAAAGTGGACTCCGTGGGCCACCCATACCGGACCCCCGCGATGCGCGCGGCGCTGTTGAAGGCGCTGGCCGCGGCCGGACGCTGAAAAAGCCCGCCAAGCGGCCCTTACCGTAAAAAACAACGGCGAAAAAGGGGCGAAGGCCAAACAGAAAGAGACTCAAGTCGCGGCGCGTGAGCCCTCCTTGATATGCGCATGCAGACCTTCCTGAGGGGGCTATCCCTTCCGCGCCATGATCAAGTGCCGCGCGCCATACCACAGCGTTACCGTCCACGGCAGAAAGGCGACGACATTCAGCGTGGCCTGCAGCCCGACGGCGTCGGCGATGATGCCGACCGGCGTGACAAAAAGATTCGCAAGCCCCCAGGAGACGCCCTGCGCGAGAGAGCTGACAAGACTGCGTGACTCGGGGCAGCGCCTCTGCGCCATCGCCGTAGTCACGGGGGTGCTCGCCTGCAGAAAGGCGAAGCCGACCATCAGCGCGGCCAGCGAGACGACGCCTGTGCCGTGCAGTCCGAAAATCAGAAAAATGGGGGAGAGCGCGATCGTTCCGAAAAGCACCTTCTCATCACCCACCATATCGGCGAGCTTTCCGCCGGCGACCCCCGCGCAGGTCGCCGAAAGCGTCGCGCTAAAGAGCATCAGCCCGCCGGCGGCGATAGAGCTGCCGCGCAAAATCAGCAGCGTGGGCAGAAAAATCTTTATCGATTGAAAAACGGCGTCGCGCACGCTCGTTATCGATACGATCCAGCCGACCTTCGAGATAAGAGAGCGTAAATCATTCAGAAACCGCGGGCGCGTCCGTTCGCCGAAATACTTGACGGCCTCCTCCGCGCGCCCCCCCATATGGCGCCAGAGATAAAAACAGACCAAGGCTACGGCCGGTATCACAACGAGCGGAAAACCAGGCTTCCCCAGCATCGAAATCATAAATACGACATATATCGGGCCAAGAGAACTTCCCAACCCCCCGCTTGCCTGAAAGAGCGAAAGATAAAAGGCGAGCCCCTCTTTGCCCGCCGCAGCGCCGCAGCTGCCCGAGCCCTGAGGGTGAAAAAGCGCCGTCCCCACGCTCATCATACCGACAAAGATAAATGCCATGCCGAAGCTGGGGGAAAGGGGGAGCAGCGACGCCCCCGCGACCGAAAGCAGCGGCCCCCAGACGGCGAACCACGGGCGCTTGAGACGGTCGGCGAAAAAGCCGAAGACCGGCTGGCCGAAAATATTCGTGAGGCCGAAAAGAGCATTTAAAAAGCCCGCCTGGCTCATCGTCAGCGAAATAGACTGCGCCAGCATCGGTATGATCGTCGGCAGCGCCGTCGAATGCATCTCGTTGAGCCCGTGAAGGAAAATGACCCCGAACAGAGTGTGTCTATTTTCCCTGGAAAGGACGCGGTGGTCAGCCTGCTTTGTGGATCGGCTGGTCTGCTTTTCGGGCAAATCCATAAAAAAACCTCCAAATCTATAAATTTATATATACTTCGAAACTATCAGCTATTATACTCTTTGTGTAAAGCGCTGGGAGGAATAAATTCATGAAAGAGATGAGACCGACGACCGGCAAAACAATGCTGGCGCTCTTCAATATACTGGGAAACATCTGCGGCAGAAGCTTTCTCGACCTCTTCTCCGGCAGCGGACAGATCGCGGCGGCGGCGGCGAAAAAAGGGGCCGCGCCCGTGGTCTCCGTAGAATTGGAGCGGAAACGCCACGCCGAGA
>CAKSWL010000255.1 GCA_934511335.1 uncultured Cloacibacillus sp.
ACGCTGTTGCGCCGAGACCGACCGGGGGGCTGCGTCGTATAGGCGCAGGGATCAGGCTAATAGTATAGCACGGGCGTGCTCCTTCGGGGGCTCGCCCTTTTTGTAGGGGGGAAACATGAAGCAGACATTGCTTTTCGACGAACCGCTCCAAGTACAAATTGCAAAAAACAGAGACGGACGAACTCTCGACGACTATGCTTTTTTATACACAGGCACGTCTACGGGCAGGCACAGCAATATCCACTTCATGATGTCGCTGGAAGACGCAATGGAATGGTGTAGCTCAGAACTGTCGCACGGCGCGATATATGGCGCGGAGTGGGCATATTTCTGGACGCGTGTCAGCACGTTCATCTCCTGCCAGTGGGGCGACAACGTTATCAACCTCAAGGGTTTCACGGACAACGGGCAGTGGGATGATAAGATAGCGTCCCTCGGGCTTTTAAAAATAAGCATAGCGGAAATACCGGAGGTACTTGGGCCGCTGGGCGTAATAATAAAAAAATAATAGTGCGTTATATACGTGAGTGTGTGAATAGTTTTCTGTAAAGTGGTTGCGGCGTATTGGGAAAGCGGTGAGTCCACCGGGCAAGCACAACGTTATATATGTTCAGCATAGGGCGGGCTTCGGCTCCGCCCTCTTTTTTGTTGCCTTTATTTTTATTAATACGTATTGACACGTGTCATATTTGTGCTATAATTAATTTATCGAAAGGAGGCGGCTCAACAGTGAAAAAAGGATATCCAGCCAACAAGAGATACACACAAAGCGAGTTCGTAAAAATAGCAAGAGAACTTGGCTGGACGGTAACAGAGAGCCGGGGAAAAGGAAGCCATTACTGGCCTCCAAAGAGGGACAAAGAGGTTTCCCAATCCCATATAAAATCTCCATCGGAGTGGATCAAGCAATAAAGAAGGCGTTGGGGCTTAAATAGCCCCGCCCCATTTGGACAAAAGATAAACAAAGGAGTTGATAACATGAAAAAGTATCCTGACCGCTATATTTTCCCCGCCATCTTTTCTAAGGATGAGGAGGGAATGTGGGACGTAAGATTTCCTGATCTGGATAACTGCTTCACCTCGGCAGATACGCTGGAGGAGGCCATCGACCAGGCGAAATATACGCTGGAGGACTGTCTCTATTTTCTGGAAAAAGGCAAGGAGGATATTCCTGCTCCCAGCGATATACCGTTAAATCAAAGCGATAATTCCGTCACTCAGCTTGTGGTTGCCTTCATGCCCCCAGTTCGCAGGGCATGGAGCCAAAAAGCAGTAAAAAAGACCCTTACGATTCCGGCCTATCTTGCGGAGCTTGCGGAGGAGCAGAAGCTTAATTATTCAGCTTTACTCCAACAGGCGATAAAACAAGAGTTACATGTTCAATAATAGGGGCTGCCCTTGTCGCCCTATTATTCTATCTTTTCAAAGTTAGTTATGTGACGCTTGTGGTTCTAATTCGGGATCTCGTTTATTCTTTCGACCGCCTCTTTTTTCTTCCCTGGTGCGAGATGCGCATACCGGAGCGTCATCTTTATATCAGAGTGCGTCATGAGCTCGCTAGGGGCCGGGCGTGTAAACAATCAGGATACCGCGCGGCTCTGAAAACAGCTCCGCGTGGTATCCTGAAAAATTAATTTTGAGTCCCCTGTGAGTCCCCAATAAAAAAGCCCCTCAACGAGGGGCAATTTCTTCGGTAAAATGGCGCGCCGGACAAGATTTGAACTCGTAACCTTCGGATCCGTAGACCGATGCTCTATCCAGTTGAGCTACCGGCGCGTTTAGCGTTTTTATGGCGGTGAGGCAGGGATTTGAACCCTGGAGGGAGATTTATGTCCCCCTACCCGCTTAGCAGGCGAGCGCCTTCAGCCTAGCTCGGCCACCTCACCAACGAGAGATATTCTATTACGCATCCCCTATTTTGTCAACGCCTTCGGCACACCTTTTGTGTTAAAAAGTTATTTACAGTCTATTGTAATAATTGAACAGCCGCCGTCGGGGAAAATGTTACAGTTTCTCCCCCTCCGTCTTTGCGACGACGGCCGAGACGCACATGTCTCCCGTGACGTTGACGCAGGTCCTCGCCATGTCGAGCACCGCGTCTATCCCGGCGACGAGGGCCATTCCCTCAACGGGCAGCCCCGCGGAGACAAGGACCATCGAGAGCATGATCAGCCCCGCTCCAGGCACGCCGGCGGTGCCTATCGAGGCGAGCGTCGCCGTCATCAGTATGCCGAGCTGCGCGCCGATGCTGAGGTCGATGCCGAAAGCCTGGGCGACGAAGAGCGCGCAGATGCCCTCATAAATCGCAGTGCCGTCCATGTTGACAGTTGCGCCGAGGGGCAGGACGAAAGCGGAGACATCCTCGCTGACGCCGAGGTTTTTTTGCACGTTGTTCATCGAGATGGGGAGCACGCCGGCGCTCGTGCGTGTGACGAAGGCCGCGAGCATCGCCTCGCGCACGCCACGGAGAAACCAGAGGGGGCTTTTGCGGACGATGCCGGCGATCAGGCAGGAATAGACGATGACTACCTGCAGGAGACAGCCAAGGTAGACCGCTAATATCACCTTCGCGAAGGGGGCGAGGACCGCGGGGCCATATTTCGCCGCGGTGACGGCGATAAGCGCGAAGATGCCCAGCGGCGCGGTCTTCATGACGATCGCCGTGACTTTGAACATTACTTCGGCGAGCGAGGAGTTGAATTCAAGGAAGGGCCTGCCTTTTTCGCCGATGAGCGTCGCCGCGATGCCGAGGAAGAGCGCGAAGACGATGACCTGGAGCATCACGCCGTCCACTAGCGCTTTGAGCGGGTTGGCGGGGAAAATGTTGAGGATGACGCTGAATATCGTCTCCGGTTCTTTGGCCGCCGCTTTAGCGCCCTCGATCGCCATGCCGACTCCGGGCTGGATGATATTGCCGAGTATCAGCCCGATAACAATCGCCACGACGGTAGTGCCCAGGTAGAGGATGACTGTCTTGACGCCGATGCGCCCCAGCACCTTAGGGTCGCCTATCGAAGAGGCCCCCATGATCAGGCTCGAGAATACGAGCGGGACGATGAGCATCTTGAGCAGTGAGATGAAGATGCTTCCGATTAGTTGCAGCACAGGGATCACAACATCGGCGATGAAGGGAGATCCCTTCGCCAGCGGGCCAATGACGAATCCCAGAACCAGGCCGATGATGAAGCCCACGCCGATTTT
>CAKSWL010000256.1 GCA_934511335.1 uncultured Cloacibacillus sp.
CTCATGACCTGCTGGATACCTTCAAAGTCTATTGCGAATCATTTTTCAGCAAACAGCAGGCCGCCGAAAAGCTTCATCTCCACCGCAACACCCTCTCTTACCGCCTGCAAAAAATAGAGGAGCGCCTCGGCATCTCGATGCTGGACTTCAAGCAGGTGACCGCCTATTATCTCGCGCTTTATATGAGGGCGCTGGGCAACCACGGCGGCAGCCGCTGATCCCAGCGGCATAAAAGAAGCGGGCCGCGCAAAAAAACGCGGCCCGCTTCTTCCCTGTTGGTTGGGAGGAAAGGTATGTATTATTTGGTGCTGTCGGAGATCTTTTTCATCTCCACGCGGAATTCGTCCATCAGGGCTTTGCCTTTTGACTGGTCGAGCTGTCCCCAAGTCTCCGCGAAGGCGTCCATCAGCGGGCGGAGCTGCTCCGTCGTGTAGGTGTGGACTTTGATGCCTTTTTTCCTCATCAGGTCGAGGTATTTTTTGTCGTTGGCCTCCGCGTTTTTGATCGAGAGCGCGGCCTGTTTGTTTACGGCCTCCTGAAGCACCTTTTTGTCGGCGTCGGAGAGCTTCGTCCACAGCTTGTCGCTGATCATGATGCCCAGGCACTCGGTGTTTTTGTTGAAGTTATACCAGTGTTTGATAACGTCGCCAAGCGCCGTATAGGCCGCGACTATCGAGTAGCCGGTGTCGCCGTCGCAGACGCCGGTCTGCATCGACTGGTAGACGTCGGCGAAGGGGATCGAAATGGTACGGTACTTCGCGCCTTCGAGAGCCGTCTTAAAGACGTCCATGTTCGGTATGCGGAGCAGTACGCCGTGGTCCACCTTCGGATTGAGGGGTTCTCTCATCTCTTTGACGGTGCCGATGCCGACCATGCCGTCAAGATACATGCCGAGAAGCTTCACGCCGAGGTTTTTATTGAATTCGTCCATCTTCTTGAAGAACCAGCCGTTCGGGTCGTAGACCTTCGCGACCTGCTCGTAGCTGCTGGTGTAGCCCTGGACGTAGATGAGGTCCATCCGGCTGTCGAACTGGCTGGGGAAGGATATCGCCGCCATCTCGATCGTGCCGCGGATGAGCTCTTCGTAGACGAGGGAATAGTCGCCAAGCTGGTTTGCAGGGTAGACCTTGATTTGGATGCGCCCGTCGGTATTCTTCTCCACCTCTTCCGCAATGTCATTCATTGAGGCCGTTACGTGATGGTCAGGCGGGTTTTGCCCGGCAAACTTAAGGACGAGCGGCGCGGCCTGCGCGGACTGCGTGCCGCAGAGCAGCAGCGCCAGCGCGGCTGCCGCGCACGATGAGGCGAAAAACTTAAAAAAACTCCTGTGTAGCATGGTGAATCTCCCCTTTTGTTTATATAGTATTGCAAAACATTTTTTATTTACGGACGGAGCTTCTGGCGGCGGCCCGTTCCGGCAGCAGCAGCAGATCTGTCACCACGGTCACGCCAAGTTCTTCAAGTTCTTCGCTCACGTCTACGGGGGTCGTGCCCTGCGCGGTGTTCTGGTTGAGCACGCCGCCCATGCAGACGGGGATTTGGTAATTTTCTTCTTCCATTTCATCAAGCAGGCTGCGCGCGTATTCGAGCGCCATGCCGTTGTGCGTGCTGATGAAGGCCATCTCCGCACCGCGTTTCGCCGCCTCTGAGACGACCTCGTCGGGATTGCGCTCGGCGCCGATATTGTCTACCAGCGCCCCCGCCGCCGATAGCAGACGGTCGATAAGCAAGAGGCCGTGCTCGTGCACGTCCGTAGAGGCGAGCAGCACCTTGATGCCGGCAAGCTTGGCGCGGACCTCCGCGCTTTCGTAGCGCGGCTTCCAGAGATCGATCTGCTCGAGGGTCCGCGTGAAGATGTCGTTCGGGATCGGCGCGCCGTCGGCGGAAATTTTTTTCTTGTCCCGCGCACCGGGGTTCAGCTCATCCTCAAAGGCCTGCGGCCCGATCTTTTTAAGGATATAGAGCATCTGTACCGCGTCTTTGGTGTCGACGCCGCAGTCGGCGAAGAAGTCCAGCGCGTTTTTGAAGATCGTCTTTCCCTTGGCGCAGATCGAAGAGGCGAACCGCCTGCTTGCCGTAAAGTCAAAGTGCGGGTGCATGCGGCGGGCGATGCGCTCCATCTCGCGCGCCCACTGCTGTATTTCACAGATCTCTTCAAGCGACGGCGCGCGCAGCGCCTCGGTGAAGGGCACCGGCATCAGGCCGTGTCCGGTGGGGCATTCGAGCTGGGCCATTATATCCCAGAGGAGGTACTCGGCCGCCAGCGAACGGTTTTCCTCCGGCACACAGCTTGCGGAGATGGTATCTCCGTAGAACATGGAGCCGATGCAGTCGTGATCGTGTATCTCGTCCAGCGCGAATACCCAGCCGGAACGTTTGACGGGGTCGGAGACGAGACCGCCGACACAGTGGGCGAGCCTGGCGCCTAGAAGGTCTTCGACAATATATTTCTCAAGGTAGGCCCAGGCCGCGCTCGTCGCGCAGTCAAGGAAGAGGGCTCCGAAGCCGTCGTCGAGGTAGGAATGCATCAGCGTCCCCTTGTCCCTCAGCACGCCCATGATGCCGATCGCCTTTGCAGTCTCGACCGTCGTGATGTCCGTGCGCTTCCACATCGGGGCCTCGTGGGCGAAGAATTGCGAGAGATTGCCCACCGTCGTCACGCCGGCGCGCAGCGCCGCCATCGCGTTCACCGTCGAAGCGGGGAAACCGATGATAAAGTCGCCCATGTGCGGCTGGATCGGCGCGGCCTGCCCGACCTCCAGCCAGTCGACGTCGCTCTCCAAGTAAGGACCGCTCTCCTGAGGCGCGGATTTTCTCAGCTCCGGCGGCAGGGACATGCGGCGGTCAAGGCAGATGCCGGCGCGGTCGATGATGAAGCCGCCGCGCAGCGCGAAGTCATAGGCCTCTTTAAGCGCCTTCGCCGTCTCTTTCCAGGTGTTCATGCCGATGTGGGCGTGGTACATGATCCGGCCCTCTTTTATGCACCTGCGCTTAAATTCGAGCTCGGAAGAAACGTCGTATTTATCCATAAATTTTGTGCGGCCGATAGTCACCTCGGAGGCGAGCCTGCGCGATTCATCCATGACGGCCGGGGCCTTCGGAAGCGGCGTCTCCTTCAATATGGCTGCGATGCGTTCTTTTAGTGAGATTATCATTTTTATGCCTCCCAAT
>CAKSWL010000257.1 GCA_934511335.1 uncultured Cloacibacillus sp.
CGGTGGAATTCGTCGACTACATCGAGTACCTTAATAAGGAGAAGAAGGCGGGTATCAAGACCCTCGGCCTTATTTACGAAAATACGGAATTCGGCAAGCACGCCGCCGACGAGGCGCGTAAGGCCGCCAAAAAGATCGACCTCAAAGTGGTAGCCGACGTCCCCTTCAACAACGGCGCGACGAACCTCAACAGCGAAGTCCAGAAGCTCAAATCAGCCAACCCCGACGCGGTATTCGGCGCGGCTCTCGGCGGCGACTACTCGCTGTGGGTCCGCACTATGAAGCAGGTAAACTGGCTCCCGAAGATCGCCCTCAACTACTGCACCGGTTATCAGAACCCCGCAGTCCAAAGGGAACTTGGTTCCGACGGAAACTACTTCATGGGCGGCATGGGCTACTCGCCGGAGCTCGCGAAGAAATTCATGCCCGAAGCGATAAAAATTCAGGACAAATACTACACGCCGAGAAGCAACCAGCCCTTCGACAGCGACTCCATCCAGGAAGCGGTCATGCTGATGGTTCTCGCGCAGGCGATCGAGAAGGCCGGCGGCCCCGATACGGAAAAGGTCCTCAAGATAATCCAGACCGAGGATTTCCCCTCCGTCATGTCGCTGAGCGGCTCCGTAAAGTTCGCCCCCGACGGGCAGAACGTCAAGGCCCTCTCCGTCATTACGCAGCTTGACGAACAGAAATACAACACCGTCTTCCCGCTCAAGTACAAAGATTCCGAGCCGACATTCCCGATGGTCCCCTGGGGCAAGAGGTAAGGCGCATCACTGGCAGGGGCCGGCCCGCTGCGCGTCATGACGACTCCAGCCGGCATCATTGTCGATAATGTGATGCGTGTGATTTAAAAAGCTTTTCATAGCCTTTCGGCGGGGCATTTATCACGAATGCCCCGCCTTTTTTTCAAGGAGGTCATTGCATGAGCAATTTTCTGCAGGTCCTGATCGACGGCATCCTGAGCGGGCTGCTTTACGCGCTGGTCGCTGCCGGCCTCAGCATGATATGGGGCGTCATGGACGTTATCAACTTTGCCCACGGAGAGTTTCTCATGGTGGCGATGTACATCTGCTACTGGATGGGCTTTATACTAGGGATCGACCCGCTGTTCACCTGGATCGCGGCCGGAATTTTCCTCTTTCTTTTGGGAGGGCTCACTTACAAATGGATCATCAAAAGAAGCCTCGGCAAGGCGGCGATGGCGCCGCTGCTCGCCACCTTCGGCCTCTCAATGCTTCTGAAAAATTTCTGTATGAACCGCTTCTCGCCTAACTTTCGTCTGCTCTCCGGCACCATCCTCGACGGAAAGACCTTTGAGGTCGGCGGAGCCATAGTCTCCGTTCCCCAGCTAGTCACGGGCGTCTTCGCCCTCGCGGTGCTCGCCGCCATCTACTGGCTTATTAAGAAAACCAGGCTCGGCTGGGCGATTCAGGCCACCGCGATGGACAAAGAGGCGGCGGAGCTCATGGGCATCGATACGGAAAAGATCTACCTGCTCGTCTTTGGCCTCGGCGGGGCCTGTGTCGGCGTCGCGGGCGGGCTGATGACCACCTACCTCGCGGTCCATCCCGAAGTCGGCGGCCTCTTCAGCCTCATCGCCTTCGTCGTCGTCGCGCTCGGCGGCTTCGGCAGCATTCCCGGCGCGCTCTTCGCGGCGCTGCTCATCGGCCTGGTCGAGTCCTTCACAGGCTTTTACGTCGCCGCAGTCTTGAAATACGTAGCCGTCTTCGCGATTTATCTGATCGTGATTCTTGTGCGCCCCAAGGGCCTCTTCGGGTGGTGACGGCGATGCGGCTGAATAAAAAAGACCGGCTCTGGTATGGGTTTATCGCCGCGGCGCTGATTTTGCCCTGCATCCCCGGAGTGATCGGCGGCTCCTTCTTCGGTCACGTGGCGACGATGATCCTGCTCTACGCCTCGATGGCGCAGTCCTGGAACATCATCAGCGGCTACGGCGGACAAGTCTCCTTCGGGCACTCGGTATTCTTTGGGATCGGCGCTTACGGCGCGAGCCTCGCGGTGGTGACTTTCGAGACGCTGCCCTGGTACGGCGCGCCGCTGGGGATGCTCGCGGCGGCTGTAGTCTCCATCCTCATCAGCTATCCCTGCTTCCGCCTCAAGGGACACTACTTCGCCATCGCGACCTTCGCCATCGTCGAGATATTCAACCGCCTCTTCATGATCTGGGATGCGGTGGGCGGCGCTCTCGGGCTTGATTATCCGATACTGCCCGACGGCTGGAAAAACTTCTCCTGGTCGGACACCAAGACAGGCTACTATCTCGGGGCGCTCGCGATCTTCGTCCTCGTCTACGGCATCGTGCGCTGGATCGAGAGAAACCGCATGGGCTACTACCTGCTCGCCGTGCGCGAAGGACAGGAGACGGCGGAGTCGCTCGGCGTCAACAGCACCGTCGTCAAGCTTGGAGCGATGGCTCTCTCCGCGGCGCTCGCGGCGCTCTGCGGCGCCTTCTTCGCCCAGTACAACTACCGCGTCGATCCGCCGATGGTAATGTCTTTAGACATGTCGATGAAATTCGTGCTGATCACCATCTTAGGCGGCATCGGTACCTTCTGGGGGCCCTTCTTCGGCGCGCTGGTGCTGATACCGCTTCAGGAATATACGCGGGCCTATCTCTCGCACCTCGGCGCGGGCATCGACCTGATCATCTTCGGCATCATCATCATCATCGTGATGATCAAGGAGCCGCGCGGCATCATGGGGCTGCTCTCATATTTCATTAAAGACCCCGACACGGATAATAGAGAGGAGGGAAAGTGCTGATGGCTCTGCTAGAAGTTAGAGACCTGACTATGAAATTCGGCTCGCTGCTTGCGAACAGCGACGTCTCCTTCGATGTCGAGAAGGGGACGATCGTCGGGCTCATCGGCCCCAACGGCGCCGGCAAGACGACCCTTTTCAACTGCGTCGCGGGACTATACACCCCCACCTCGGGAAAGGTCTTCTTCAAAGGCGAGGACGTGACCGACCTGCCGGCCTATAAGATGGCGCGCCGCGGCGTCGCGCGCACCTTTCAGGTGGTGCGCCCGCTCAAAGAGATGACCGTCTTTGAAAACGTCCTCGTCGGCGCCTACATGCGCACGGGCGACAGCGCCAAGGCTAAAGAGATCGCCGGGCGCTGCC
>CAKSWL010000258.1 GCA_934511335.1 uncultured Cloacibacillus sp.
CTTTCACTCAACGGGCCGTTGCCTTCTATGGTTCCGCTTATCTCCGCCGCCCCGTCGTGCGGGCTGCTGATGGAAAACTCCGTTATGGAGCCCCACCCCTCCTGCTTCGTGCCGTCCGGGTAAAAGAGCGCTATGTTGACCTCCTTGCCCTGCACGAAGGCGGTTTCCAGCGCCTCGACGCCCGCGTCGCTGAGCAGCACCAGCCCGCCCAAGTCTATCGACCAGCCTCTCAAGCCCGCCTTGAAGCCCTTCCAGCTGCCCGACGTCTTATGCGATACGTCTATACTGTCCGCGTTGCGGTTCAGATCGGCCGACCTCTGCCCTCCGACCGTGGTCCATGTGGGGCTTACCGCCTGCCCCGTGTTTATTTTTAATAGAAAATCCTTCCCGACCTGCGCGTTAGACGTATTCGGGTTGGTCGGCAGTATTACCGGCATATCTTATTCCTCCTTCTAATCGGCGGCCGTGCCGCCGTCTACGACTGCATCGTAGTCCGTTGTATCCGCGACGCCGCCGTCTATAGTTTCATCCTGCACCCCGGCGTAGACGCGCGCGCCTCCGCCGTCCTCTATTACGCGGCGCGGCGTGAGCTGCCCGTTGCCTTCTATAGTTCCGCTTATCTCGGCCGCTCCGTCGTGCGGCGTGGATATCGAAAGCTCCGTGATAGAGCCCCATCCCTCCTGGATAGAGCCGTCCGGATACATGAAACAGACATTGATCTCTATCCCCTGCTCATACGCCGCCTCAAGCGCTTCCAACCCCGTATCGCCCAGCAGCACCAGCCCGCCCAAGTCGATACTCCAGCCACGAAGCCCCGCCTTGAAGCCCTTCCAGCTGCCCGACGTCTTATGCGATACATCTATACTGTCAGCCGTCCTGTTCAAGTCCGTGCTGCGCTGGGCGCCGATGATCGTCCACGTGGGATAGGACGCATCGCCGAGATTTATTTTTAATAGAAAATCCTTCCCGACCTGCGCGTTCGACGAGTTCGGGTTAGTTGGCAATGTCACCGGCATGTCCACTGTCACCTCCCCCTATACTGAATCTTGGCAGCGACCGTCAGCGTCCCGTGATAGCCGTGAGTGTCTTCAGGAAACGCCTCCAGGCTATCTATCCACTGGTCTATCACATGGAAACCGTTCGCCGAAAGGTCCAGGTCCCATGATGTGTAAACCGCCGCTAGGTCGTCCGCTATCTCGTTTATCTCTTTTTTGCCCTCGTATTCGCTCCATATTTCCAGTGAAAGCATGACGTTGAACATGACAACGTCCTTGGCGCCGTCCGGTTCACATCGATACGCGCCGAAGCTGACGCAGGGAAAAGCCACATCCTGCTGCCCGCCGCCAGAGCCGACGTCATCGTAGACGGGGGTCGTCTGCTTCTCAGTCAGCAGCATGTATATCGCCGACTGAAAAGCGATCATGGGTATTCTGTGTATCATGTCTTTTTCAACACCTTTTCTATATCCGCCAGAAACTTAGGCTCTTCCGCCTCATAGGCCGGCTTCATAAAGGGGCGCCCCCTGATGCTCGGGATCTGCGTCGAACGACGAAAAAGCTCTTTGCCGCCGACATTGAAGCGAAGCGCTTTTCTGTGTTCGAGAACGGTCTTATGCGCCTCCGTGCCATATTCCACTAAGTGCGCATGCGGCTTCTTCGCGCCGAACTCGCCCCGCAGCAAAGCCTTTTTCATGGAATAATATATAGAGTCTCGCAATACTCCGCGGCCTCGCGGCACGCTGGCTTTGGCTCTGTACGCCATGCGGCGCACGGCGCTGTGTATCGCCCGCTCCGCCCCCAGCCGCGAATTTGCGTCGTACCAGCGTATTTGCTCTACGGCCCTTCTTATCGCGGCGTTCGACGCTGTCACGTCAACCCGCATGATACTCGACCTCCTCGCAGAGCAGCGACATATAACGGCCGTTTGTCATTCCGGGCGCGACCACTTTATAAACGCGGTTCCCCGCGACGACGCGACAGCCGGCGGTCACACCGGAAACAGTCGGGACGACTATTTCCTGCGACGCGACCATGGCGACGCCTCCCTGAACAAGCGCCGTATGCGCTCGCGGCTTCTTAAATTCCGCCCACGCCACACAAAGCGTCATCCATGTTTTTGAACGCCCGCCCATGCCGTCACAGGTCGATACAGGAGCCTGAATGGTAATTTTCGTATCGCGCCGGCCGGGGTCCAATCCTACGCCTATCATACGTAATCACCGCATATTTCGATATGGGCGACTATGGCGTCCACAGTATGTTTAATAGACACAATATTCGTTCCCATCACATTCACCGCCCTATTTTCGTACCAATGAGCTACCATGAGCTTTACACATTGTTGAAAAAGCAAGTCGTCGGCGATTCCGACAAAAATATCCACATCTGATGCATCTGTTCCAACGCGGTGCTTTGTCTTGCTGACTTTGCCAAGAAGATAGTTCTCCGCCGCCGTGACCTGCGCGGCGATAAGAGAGTCTTCATCGTCGCCGGTCACGCGCAGGTAAAGTTTTACGTCGGCAAGTGAAACAGACATCGCTAATCACCTACAGTGATAGTTACGGCCGCGCTGCCGTTGTCCGTAATGATCGTGACCGTCTTTTCCCCGTTTACGAGCGCCGCGAGATAGGCCGACGAAATAGTCAGCGTCCCGCCGGCAAACGTATAATTATTCGCGTTAACCGTCGACGACTGATTTTTGACCGACGTCACGCTCGCAGCGCCCGTTACCGTGAACACCACATCAGCCGGGGCCGCCTTGCTGAATGTGGCCGTTTCGGGGCTCACGGTTAGGCCGATTTTTTTATGAGCACGAACGCCTTTGTCGTGAGCACCTTGCCGTCTATAATGGCGTAGCCCATGTAATCAGTATAGCGGTCCGTGACGTGATCCTCCTGATAGAGGGAAACGTTTTCGTTGCAGTTCGCCACATAACCGGCGGAAACATTGCCGACAAGTATCTCGTCGTCGCTCACTGCGTCCTCTTCATATACCGTGAGGCCGAATATGCGCCCGACACCGCCGCTGGTTGGTGGCCCGATGCTGGCCGGCCTGATCTACACCCTGGCGTTCTCGCCGTGGGGCGCCGCCACCCAGACCGGCACCGAGCGCCCGCCGGGCCGCCGCCGAGTCCGCG
>CAKSWL010000259.1 GCA_934511335.1 uncultured Cloacibacillus sp.
GTGTAGGGGCGCAGCTGGTTCGCGACGTGCCTCTCCTCATCCTCGAAGAGCGCGCCGCGCAGCGTCACGTGGCAGTTGTGGACGGCGGCTCCGCGCACCTGCGCGAGCTTCGCCGCGAGGACGCCGAGCTTGCGGGAGAGGCTGAGGTACATTCGCTGGTCGCTGTTGAGCGCCTGCTCCAGGAAGGGCAGATTCACCGCGTGGGAATAGGGCTCGCCGCGGAGCACCATCAGCATGTTGTGCGCCGCGATCCGCGAGACTTCGGACTGCGCCTCGACGGTGTTCGCGCCGATGTGCGGCGTAATGACGATCCGTTCGGCGATGTCCTCCGCAAGGAATGGATGGTCCGCCGCGAGCGGCTCGGCGCTGAAAACGTCTGTTGCGAAGCCGGAGAGCCGGCCCTCGCGCACCGCCTCGGCCACCGCCGCCTCGTCGACGATGCCGCCGCGCGCGCAGTTGACGAGGTAGGCGCCGTGCTTAAAGGCGCGCAGCATGTCCGCATCGATCATGTTGCTG
Source organism: uncultured Cloacibacillus sp. (assembly GCA_934511335.1). Classification (GTDB taxonomy): domain Bacteria; phylum Synergistota; class Synergistia; order Synergistales; family Synergistaceae; genus Cloacibacillus. The sequence goes on from CAKSWL010000259.1 coordinate 517, forward strand.
GTCTCCTGCGTCAGCGGCGTATGGATCGTCACAACGTCGGCGAGTGATACGGCCCCTTCAAGGTCGCTCACCAGCTCCACATTAAGAGAGTCGGCTTTCTTCTGCGGTATATAGGGATCATAGGCGATGATCTCCATACCGAAGGCACGCGCGCGCTTTGCGACCTCGCTGCCGATGCGCCCGAGGCCGACGATGAGGAGCTTTCTGCCGCTGAGCTGGCACCCCGTAAAGCGGTTGCGGTCCCATTTGCCCTTGTGCAGCGAGCTGCAGGCCTGCGGCACATGACGCACGATGGCGAGCAGATTCGCCATCGTCAGCTCCGTCGCCGCGAGAGTGTTGCCGCTCGGCGCGTTGATGACGATGATGCCGCGGCGGCTCGCGGCCGGCAGATCGATGTTGTCGACGCCGACGCCGGCGCGCCCGATCACCTTGAGATTTTTACCGGCCTCGATCTTCTTCTCGTCCATCGTCGTGCCGCTGCGCGTCAGGATTCCGTCGTAAGCGGGCAGCTTCGCCAGCAGCTCCTCTTCCGTGAGCCCCATCTCAACGTCAAAATCGACGTCGGGGGCGCTCCGGAAAATATCGAGTCCGGACTCGCCGACCTTCTCCGTTACCAGTATCTTCCATTTCTTATCCATCACATAGTCTCCCATCGTCTAGCCTTTGTCTTTATTCCTCAAAAGTTTTTCGGGCAGTTTTAAGATATTTATCATCTGTGTTTTTGTCGAGAGCTTCCGCAAAAGCCCGCAGAATGTTTTCCATTTCATCCATTTTCCAATCGCTGTAGTGCGCGGCGCGGATCAGTTTTCCCTTCAGCGTCCCCTGACCGCCGGCCGTCTCGAATCCCGCCGCGGCAAGGCGCTTTCGTACCGCCTCGCTCGCGCCCGCCGGCGCGGAGAAGGCCGTCACGCCGGCGGACCGCAGGCTCTCGTCTTTTACCAGCAGTTCGCAGCCGAGCTCCTCAAGCGCCGCCGCGAAGGCGCGGGCATAACGTTTGCGCCGCGCGAACCATTCCCGCGCGCCCGCAGCTAAAATAACGTCGAGCGCCGCGTCAAGCGCGTAGTAGAGCGACACCGGCGGCGTGTAGGGGTTGGCGTAGGATTCCGGCTTCATATTTTTCAGATGGAGCTTCAAATCAAAATAGTAGCTGGGGCACTCGCGCTCTGCGAGCGCGCCCGTCGCTTTCTTTGAGAGCCAGACGAGCCCGAGGCCGGGCGGCGTCATCAGCCCCTTCTGTGAGGCGGTGCAGAGCACGTCTACCCCCCACTTTTCGGGCAGGCACTCGATCGCGCCGACAGAGCTCACTCCGTCGGCGAGTATCAGCGGACGGTCTTCGTCGGGCAGCGCCGCGATAATCTCCTGAACTGGTACGGTGACGCCGGTCGAGGTCTCGTTGTGGGTGATGAGCAGGGCGCGTGCATCGGGGTTTTCGCGCAGCGCCGCCGCGGCGGCCTCTGGTGCGGGCGCAGCGCCCGGCGCCGCGTCGACGTATACGCCCTTGGCTCCCGTGCGGGCGGCGATCTCGCGAAAACGGTCGCCGAAGACGCCGCAGGAGAGCGAAATAAACTTGTCTTCCGCGCGGAGGAAGTTCACGGCGGCGCATTCAAGCGCGCCCGTACCAGAAGAGGGGAGTATGACCACCGGCTGTTCGCTCTCCAAGAGGCTCGCCAGCTTGCGCGAGACGTTCTTGAAAAGCGCGGAAAATTCGCCGCATCGATGGCTGATCAGCGGGGCCGCCCCGGCGCGGAGAACGCTCTCGGGAACCTCCACAGGGCCGGGGGTGAGCAGGTATTTTCTCTTCACAATAAAACCTCCCGTGTATATAAAAATAAAAAGAGACCGAAAGAAAGCCTTCGATCTCAAAACGTTACCGCGGTTATTTGCCTGGATATGCTTACAACATCGGCGTTACTCGCTTTGAGGCCGGCGGCGCGGCGAGGGACAGCCGCATGACGGACATCCGGAGGAGAGAGACGATGACGATATAGACGATGAATAAGTTTTATCCCTCATGATCCTTCTCCTTTGACTCAAAGTTTAATTAGCTAACATTTATACCCCTAACTTTTCTTAATGTCAATACAAGAGGGCGCCATTTGCCAAAATATTTTTATGTTTTGCTTACAGTCAGCCATTTTTAATATATAATAACAAAGATACGCAGATATCAGGGGGAGAGGCGTTTATGTGTAAAAAAAACGAGGAGCTTCTACTATTTTTATTTATCGCTTCCATATATTGTTTCATCTGTTTTTATCTTCCCTGCGCGTACCCGGAGCTGCCTAAAAATCTCTCGTGGTCTGTCGAGGCCGTTATTCCCGGCGGCGTTTCCGCGCGCCAGGCGGCGGAGATCATCGCGGAGGCGGGCGCCGTGGACGACGCCGCGGCTCTTTCGCGGGCGATGTCCGAAATCGGCATAGATCGCCGGATAAGGCCGGGGCTCTACAGCCTGTATAAATCGACGCCCGCGGGAGTCGCACGGCAGCTGGCAAAGGCGAAGCCCGTCGTGAACAGGGTAACGCTGATTCCCGGCTTCCGCTATCGTAGAATAGCCGCACTCTTCGGCGTCAGCCCCGAGGGCGAATCGTATT
>CAKSWL010000260.1 GCA_934511335.1 uncultured Cloacibacillus sp.
CCCTGGTGGCGTGAAACCATAGAGACTGTTTTATGGGCGGTAGTGCTCGCCCTCATCCTGCGGACCTTTGTAATTCAGGCTTTCTGGATCCCAAGCGGTTCGATGATCCCGACGCTGGAGATCGGGGACCGGGTGCTGGTGCTGAAGTTCTGGTATCATCTGCCGAAGGTCGAACCAAAGCGCGGCGATATCATCGTCTTCAAGTATCCCGTGGACCCGAGGCGCGACTTTGTGAAGCGCATCATCGGCCTGCCGGGCGACAAGGTGGAGATGCGCAACGGCACCGTCTATGTGAACGATAAGGAGCTCTTTGAGCCTCATGTGAAGAATACCGACACTTATAATATGGCCCCCGTGACCGTGCCGCCGGATAATTATTTCTGTCTCGGCGACAACCGGCCGAATTCGCAGGACGGCCGGTTCTGGGGGTTTGTCCCCGCCAACTTCGTAAGAGGTCCGGCTGTCTTCCGTTATTGGCCGTTGAACCGCATCGGGCTTCTGGATTAGATGCCGCGCACAGTCTGGTATCCGGGACATATGGCGAAGGGCAGGCGTCAGCTCGAGGCGCTTGCCGCGAACATCGATCTGCTGATAGAGGTGCGCGACGCGCGCGCGCCGCGGCTCACTTCGTCGCCTGCGCTCCCTCTCTTTGCTCCGAAAATCGAGACTACGGTCGTGCTGTCGAAAGCCGACCTCGCCGACGAAAAGGTCACTAAGCTTTGGGCCGAGCATTTGAAGAGGGAGGGGCTGACGGCGTGGCCTCTCGACCTGCGCCGGGGCGGCATGGGGCGTATAATAAAGGCCCTCTCAGAAAAGAGGCCCGCCTTTCGCGACCTGCGCATGGCGGTCGTCGGCATCCCGAACGTCGGTAAGTCGATGCTGATAAACCAGCTCGTCGGGCGCAAGGCCGCGCATGTCGGAGGGATACCGGGCGTCACCAAGGGCGTCTCCTGGTTCAAGGGACAGGGGTTCTTGCTGGCGGACTCGCCGGGCATTCTTGACCCGCACGGCGACGCGCGCGCCCACCGGCTGATATCGTGGATAGGTTCCTCGCGCGGCCAGGTCATCGGCAATCTTGAGGAGCACGCGAAGGACTGCATAAAATTTATGATCGGCAGGGATCTTTGGCGCGGCGTGGAAGCCGCCTGGGGCGTCAAGCCCGAGGGATCGCCGAACGACATTCTGGAAAATATCGGCCGCCGTCTGGGAAGGCTCAGGGCGGGCGGCGCCGTGGACATGGAGGGCGCAGGACGCGTCTTTATCGATTCGTTCGCGACCGGCAGGCTTGGGCGGATGAGCCTCGAGCGGCCGCAGGAACCGCCGCTGTGGGAAAGCCTCTAGGCGTGTCCGCTTTTATCGTGGCCGGCGCCGACGAGGCCGGACGGGGCCCGCTTGCGGGTCCGGTGGTCGCCGCCGCCGCGATTTTGACGGCGGCGCAGCGCGAGCGGCTGCTTGCCGCCGGCCTGCGCGATTCAAAAAAACTTACTCAGAAGCGCCGCGAGGCGCTTTTTGAAAAGATATGTGATTTAGGCGTCCTCTGGCGCGCGCAGGCGGCCAGCGCGCGGCGTATCGACCGGATAAATATCCTGCGGGCCTCGCTTTGGTGCATGAAGCGTTCTGTCGAGCGTTTGGCGCTTTCGCCATCGCTCGTGCTTGTCGACGGCAGCCTGGCGATACCCGGGCTGGTGTTGCCGCAGAGGCCGGTAATCAAGGGCGACGACCGCGTTCCGGTGATCGCCGCCGCCTCGGTGACCGCGAAGGTGCTGCGCGATCGTGTGATGACGGCGATGGACCGCGTCTATCCGCAATATTCATTCGCAAAGCACAAGGGCTACCCGAGCGCGCTGCATAAGAGGCTGATTGCGGAATATGGGCCGTCGCCGATACACAGACTCTCTTTCAGAGGGGTGCTTGCCGATGACGAAGAAACGTTCTCTTGAATACGCGCTTAGGCTAAAGGCCGGGTGCAGCCGCGCTCCGGGCGCAAAACGGCCGGCGGCGGAGCCTGCCGGTGCTCCTCACCTAGCAAAGGGACGTATGGGCGAGGATCTCGCCGCGGATTATCTTATCAGAGAGGGCTTTAAAATACTGGATAGAAACGTGAAAATCGGACACTGCGAGATAGACGTCATCGCCAAAGAGCGGGACGAACTAGTCTTTGCCGAGGTGCGCACGCGCAGTTTAGGATGGATGATGTCCGCGGAGGAGAGCGTCGGCCCGCGCAAGCTCGCCAATCTTATAAATGCCGGGCGCGCCTGGACGGAGGGGCGAAATTATAACGGCTTTTGGCGCATAGATCTGGTGACCGTCACTCTTATCGAGGGGCAAAAGCCGCGGGTCGAGCATTTTCGCGGCATCACGGAGCCGCTTTCATGAATAATGTTTCTGGACTTACCCTGCGCGGGGTGAAGGGGATCGCGGTCGAGGTGGAGGTCGACATTACGGGAGGCCTTTTTTCGATTTCAGTGGTCGGTCTTGCCGACACCGCCGTAAAAGAGGCGCGCGAGAGGGTGCGCGCCGCGCTTCGCGCCGCGGGCGTCAATATCCGCGGGCGCGTTTCTATAAATCTCGCGCCGGCCGACGTTCCCAAAGAGGGGGCGCTGCTGGATTTGCCGATCGCCGTTGCGCTGGCCTCCGCCTCCGGACATCTCTTTGTGCCGCGCCCTTCGCTTTTTATCGGCGAACTGGCGCTCGACGGCCGGCTGCGCGGCGTCAGAGGGGCCGTCCCCGCCGCCTTTTTTGCTAAAGAAAATAATATCGAACTCTTCGTCCCCACGGAAAACGCCGCCGAGGTCTCTCTTGTTGAGGGCGTGCGGGCTTACGCGGCGGAGGGCCTCTATGAGCTCTTCGCGCACTTGCGCGGCGAAAAACCGCTTGTACCGATAAATCACCGCAAAATTGAATATGCCCCGGCTTCCGCCGACCCTGACTTTGCCGACATCAAGGGGCAGGGCGCCGCGAAACGCGCTCTGGAGATCGCGGCGGCCGGCCATCATAATATCTTGTTCGTCGGCTCTCCAGGTTCGGGGAAGACGCTGCTGGCCCGTGCCCTGAAAGGGATACTGCCGCCGCTTACCGAT
>CAKSWL010000261.1 GCA_934511335.1 uncultured Cloacibacillus sp.
CTCCGGAGAGCAGCTCGATTCCTTCAGCACCGTCGCGGACATCGTCAATCTGATGAAATAAGATTTGGAAGCGATGAACAGCCTCGAAAGATACAAAAAGGTTTTTCGTGAAATCTTCGATGTTGATGAGGGCGCGCTGAACGAGAGCTTCACCTTCAGCAGCGTTGAAAAATGGGACTCCGTCGCCCATATGAGCCTCATCACCGCTCTGGAGGACGAATTCGAGGTGCTCTTCGACACGGAGGATATCTTGTCTTACGGTTCGTTTGCGAACGGCATTAAAATCCTCACAAAGTATGGGGTAGAGTTTTAAGGAGTGATCATAAAATGCCCGGAATGCTGGAAAAAAGAGTATGCCTGATAACCGGCGCGGGAAGAGGGATAGGCGCCGCCATTGCCGAGAGGTTCGCCAATGAGGGGGCCTTGGTCTACGCCAACGACAACAGGCGCGGCTCCATTGATGAATGGTGCGCGAAGCTCGACGCTCCGGGCAAGATACTCCCGCTCTATTTTGACATAACAGAGCCGGCGCAGATAAAAGAGGCGCTGATGCGCGTCAAAAAGGAGGCGGGGCGCCTGGACGTCCTTGTGAACAACGCCGGCGTGGAGTTCAACGAAATAATCGGTATGATTTCCCATGAGAATATGAAGACCATGTTCAGCGTGAACGTCTTCGCCATGATAAATATGCTCCAGTTCGCCGTCCGCCTCATGCCCCGCGAGGGGGGAAGCATCGTCAATATCGCCTCCATCGTCGGCCAGCGCGGGAACAGAGGGCAGCTCGTCTACTCCGCAACCAAAGGCGCGGTCATCTCCCTGACGAAATCGGCCGCTAAAGAGCTGGCGGCGCGGAATATTCGCGTGAACGCCGTCGCCCCCGGGCTTACGGGGACGGCGATGATGATGCAGGCAGATCAGTCCAAGCTTGCGGAAAGAATCGCCAACATCTCTATGGGGCGGCTCGCCGAGCCGCGGGACATCGCCAACGCCTGCCTTTTTCTGGCCTCTGACCTCTCAACCTACATATCGGGGGAGGTCATTGGCGTAAACGGCTGCGCCATAATGTAGGAGAAAAAGATGTTTCTTGATATCGACAAGAAAAACCCCGACAGCCTGGCCTTCGTAGACGACTCCCGCACGGAGCTGACCTACGGCGGGCTACTGGAATTCACAAAGGATTTTGCCGAAAAAATAGGCGGGCGCACCTTAGCCGCATTGCTGTGCCGCAACACGGTTGGCTCCGCCGCCGGCTTTGCCGCCGCCATGTCAAGCCGCGTCGTGCCTCTTTTAATCGGCGCATCGCTGGAGGCGGCCATGCGTGAGAGGCTGCTCAAGGAATATTCCCCCGAGTACCTGTGGGCGCCCTCAGAGATGGAGCTGAGCGCCTATGGCGAGCCGCTATTCTCCGCCTATGGCTACAGTCTGATAAAGACCGGCATGGAACCGCCGCGGATGTACGACGACCTCTCCATGCTCCTGACCACCTCCGGCTCTACCGGCAGTCCCAAGCTGGCCAGACACTCCTACAGGAACGTCGAGGCGAACGCGGAGCACATCGCAGCCTTCTTCGGCCTCAACGAAAGCGAACGGGCGATGCTCGACCTGCCGATGCAGTACACCTACGGTCTATCCGTCCTTTACAGCCACCTCTTCGCCGGCGCGCAGGTCATTCTCAGCGAAAGACATGTGGTGGAGCTGGACTACTGGAATCTCTTCAAAGAACGCGGCGCCACCAGCATCACGGGCGTCCCCTACTGCTACGAGATGATGAAAAAGCTTCGCTTTGCGCGTATGAATCTGCCGACGCTTAAGACACTCTCTCAAGGAGGGGGCAAGCTTTCAGAGGAGCTGCAACGTGAATTTGCCGAATATGCGAAAAACAGTGGACGGCAGTTCTTCGTTACCTACGGCGCCACCGAGGCGACGGCGCGTATGGCCTTTCTGCCGCCAGAGCTCGCCGGCATAAAGCTTGGCAGCATCGGCGGCCCCATCCCGGGCGGAAAGCTTTACGTCGTTGATGAAAACGGCGGCAGGATAACGGAGCCCGACGTTGTTGGCGAAATGGTCTACGAAGGCCCGAACGTCACGCTGGGGTACGCCGAAAGGGCGGAAGACCTGGCATTGGGCGACGAAAGGCATGGCGTGCTCTTTACAGGCGACATGGTTAAGACTGACGGCGACGGCTTTTTCTATATCGTCGGCAGAAAGAAGCGCTTCGTCAAGCTTTTCGGCTCCCGCGTGAGCCTTGACGAAGCGGAGAATATGCTGAAAACACATTTCGGCATCGAATGCGCCTGCGCCGGCAAGGACGACGACCTTAAAATATATGTCACCGGCAAAGACTTACCGCCGGATGACATCATAGCCTTCATGACCGATAGGATGCACATGAATAAAGCCGCCTTCTCGGTCCATTTAATTGACGAAATCCCCAAAAACGACGCCGGCAAGACGCTGTACGCGAAGCTGAACTGAGCCGCTGAGATAGATTATCCTTATCGGGCGCTTTTGCTTTAATGGCGCCGTTTCTATATGACCGATTATGTCCGGGCAGACTGCTGCGGCGCAGCCTGCTCATAATACTTTTCACAAATCAGCGCCCCATGTCTTGCAGCGGATTGGGAAGAGCTATTGTGTATAATAGTAAAGCATAGGCGCACTCTGAACGGGCAGGATAAGGCAAGATAAGTTGCGCAAATTATCTTACCTTATCTGCTCCGCTGCTAACCGCAGCGCAGCTTTATCCAAATTTTTCGCGCGATTATTGCCGGCAGAGAGAGTATATATTTTACGGGATCTGCGGCGCTGCGCAGTATCAGCTGCGCGGTCTTTATGGCTGTGCGGTCTTTCGTGAGCAAGAATTTGCATAAAGCACTCGCGAATAGCTCCTTTTTTCTTGTCTCAAACCCCCCGTCGATGTGCAGCGTATTTTCGGCGTATTCCTGCAGTCTGCATGTAAAGAGAAAATCATTATATAGCGCCTGCTCACAGTCGGCATATAACTTAGACGTTAAGCTTCCTTCCTTACTTTTCAGCTTGACGCGATAAGCGCCCATAGGTCTTTCCATGATGTAGAAAT
>CAKSWL010000262.1 GCA_934511335.1 uncultured Cloacibacillus sp.
GAAAAGGTCGTCGACGATCAGATCGATCTTTTTACACAGGCGTTCCGTCAGCGATACCCAGCCCTGCCAGTCGTCCTCTGCAAGGCCGTCCTCTATCGAGATGACGGGATATTTCGCGCAGAGGTTCTCATAGAGGTCGATCAGCTCGCCGGCGGTGAAGCGGCAGTGCGAGCCGGGGAACTGATAGGCCCCCTCAGACGCGAACTGGTTGGCCGCCACGTCAAGGCCGATGGAAATGTCGCGTCCGGGCTGGTAGCCGGCCTCGCTGATCGCGAGCATCAGGGTCTCTAAGACCTCGTCGAGGCCGCGGAAATCACAGGAGAAACCGCCTTCGTCCCCCGTGCCCGTCGTCTTGCCGGCACGCACCAGAATATCTTTCAGCGCGTGATAGGTCTCGGCCCCCATGCGAAGCGACTCCGTGAAGGTCGGCGCTCCGTGCGGAATGATCAGAAACTCCTGTATGTTCAGATTATTGCCGGCGTGCATGCCGCCGTTGATGACGTTCATCATCGGCACCGGCATCAAGTCGGCGTTAAGGCCGCCCAGATAGCGCCAAAGCGGAATCACCAGGTCGTTCGCCGCCGCGCGCGCCGTCGCCAGCGAGACTCCGAGCGTCGCGTTGGCGCCAAGGCGGACCTTGTGGAGCGTCCCGTCAAGCTCTATCATCGTGTTGTCGACGAGCGCCTGTTCCGTCGGGTCAAGCCCCTTAACCGCAGGCGCGATGACTTCATTTATATTTTTCACCGCGTCGAGTACTCCGCGGCCGCGGTATCTGCCGTTGTCCTTATCGCGCAGCTCAAATGCCTCATAGGTCCCGGTGGAGGCTCCGCACGGTACGCTTGCGCCGCCCATCGTGCCCGAGTCGAGCCGCACCTCTACCTCAATGGTCGGAAAACCTCTGGAATCCAATATTTCCCTAGCGTGGATGCTCTCTATACGCGACAACCTAATTACCCCTTTCCTTTTCGGGCTGATCGTTTTTACAGCCTACCACGGTTTTTCGCCGGAAGCGGCCTCTCTTTCCTCGATGATCGTATAAGCGGGGGCGTTTCTTTTGAGCGCCGTCTCGTCCGCCGTAAGCACTTTGACGCTTAGGACGCGCCGCGGGTAGGCTATCTCGACTATATCGTCCTCCCGCACCTCGGCGGCCGGTTTGCACTGCCTCTTGTTGACGCGCACGGCGCCGATCTCCGCCATCTCCTGTGCCACAGTCCGGCGTTTTACAAGCCGGGACAGTTTTAGATATTTATCAAGTCTCAAAAACTTCACCCCACTTACATTTTAAAAGTATAATACTTCTCCAGTATTTGTGCAATAAGTAGCAAAGTGCCTAAAAGGCAAGACACCCGTCATTTATTTACCGGGTGTCTTGACGTTTATTTTATTCGAGAAAATCCTTGAGCTTTTTGCTGCGGCTGGGATGCCTCAGTTTTCTCAAAGCCTTGGCCTCTATCTGCCTGATGCGCTCGCGCGTGACGCCGAAGCGCCGGCCGACCTCCTCGAGAGTATGCGCGTGCCCGTCTTCAAGCCCGAAGCGCAGCCTCAGCACCTCGCGCTCGCGGTCGGTGAGGTCGTCAAGCATCGCGTCGAGCTGCTCGCGCAGTATTTGGCTGGCCGCCGCCTCTTCGGGGCTTGGGAGGTCCTTGTCCTCAAGGAAGTCTCCCAGCTGGCTGTCCTCCTCTTCACCGATCGGCGTCTCAAGGGAGACGGGCTCCTGAGCGATGCGCTGTATTTCTTCGACGCGGTCCGAAGGTATTTCCATGCCGGCCGCGATCTCCTCCGCCGTCGGCTCCCGCCCCAGCCGCTGCACGAGCTGGCGTGAGACGCGGATGAGTTTGTTGATCGTTTCGACCATGTGGACCGGTATGCGTATCGTTCGCGCCTGATCCGCTATCGCGCGGGTGATCGCCTGGCGAATCCACCAGGTCGCGTAGGTGCTGAACTTATATCCTTTGTGGTAGTCGAACTTCTCCACCGCGCGGATGAGCCCAAGGTTCCCCTCCTGTATCAGGTCGAGAAAGAGCATGCCGCGGCCGATATATTTTTTCGCGATACTGACCACGAGGCGCAAGTTGGCCTCCACCAGCGCGTCTTTGCTTACGACGTCCCCCGCCTCCACGCCCTTGGCGAGCATGACCTCGTCTTCCGAAGTCAAAAGCGGGATCTTGCCTATCTCCCTCAAGTACATACGCACGGGGTCTGAGAGCGGCAGGTCTTCAAGATCGCCCATGTCCTCTGTGTTGGCCGTCGTCGGTACCAGAGCTTCGCCTTCCGAGGGGTCGACCTTGGTCTTCGGCTCGTCGAGCACGTCGACGCCAAGTTCCATCAGGTTCATATAGAGATTGTCGAGAATATCCGCGGTGAGGAAATCTTTCGGCATCCGCTTTTCAATATCCTCGTATGTTACAAAACCCTTTTCGCGCCCCTCGTGAAGCAGGTCGCGCACATTATCTATATAGGCGCTGTAGTCGGTTCCTTCCGTGTCGTCGGCCAGCGCGGGCATGGGAGAGTCCTCCTCCGGTTCGTCGATCGGCTCTATCACGTCGAGCAGATTCGGCTCTTTCAAGGGAGGTTCCTCTAGATTGATTGCATCGATATCGGCATCCTCGACCAGCGGCAGATCATCCGGCATCGCCTCGTCGTTCACCGCCGCATCCATATCCGTGGGTTCGGCTCCTTCTTCTGTCATAGGGGACGTCTCTTCCGGCATAATCTCTTCTTTCTTGCTTTTTGTCTTTCTCATGCCTTTATGTTCCCTCCTTTTAATAATCTCGTATATTTTAAATATTCCTCGTATTCGTTCTCCGATATTTTCCCCTCTTTGATCTTTTTTACCAGCGAGGAGAGCCGTTTTTTCAAATATCTGCGCCGCAGCGTGTCCATCAGTTTTTCGGCCGTATCATCGCCGATCCCCTCTCTGGATAAAATACTGTTGCCGCGGGCGATCATCTGCATCCCGCTCATGTCGTTCATCTGCTGCCAGCGCCGTTCCAGCGCCTCCGGCTCGTCGCCGCTCAGCAACGCGAATACGACGTTCTGTATCCCCGGGTCTTCTATGTAACGCATAATCTCCTCAG
>CAKSWL010000263.1 GCA_934511335.1 uncultured Cloacibacillus sp.
CCTCTGAGGACCGGAGAGCACGGTAACGAGCCCGCGAAGCGGAGCCGCGATGGTGCCCACGACCTGAGCGATGAGCGCCTCCTTCGAGGGAAGGTCCGCGAGAGCGAAGACCTGATCCTTGTTGAGGACCTGCTGTCCGCCGAGGATGGCGCCTTTGATGACGAGAGCTTCGTTGCCCTTCTCCTTCGAGAAGTCGCGTATCGCCTTGGCAACCGCCGCCGCGTCGCCGTAGGAGAATATATAGCCGTTGGGCCCGAAGTCGATCTCGGAGGCCTGGACCATATCACATTCCTTGAGGGCGATGCGCATGAGGGTATTTTTGCAGACCTTCATCTCGCCGCCGGCCTGACGGATAAGTTTGCGCACCGCGCTGATCTTTTTGACTGTCAGTCCGCGGTATTCGGCGATGAATACGGCGTCGCTCCTTTTAAGAGCCTCTGCCAGCATATCGATATTTTCACGTTTTGCTTGTGTCGGCATTTTCGATTTCACCTCCTGATGAGTAGTCTATTCGGAATGCCGCTTCTCTTGGCGCGGCTGGCCGCCGCCCCCCAAAAAAAGTGACCTCCGAACCCAAGCACGTCCGGAAGCCATAATAACTGTCATAGATACAGAATTATCCTTCGCGAGACCTCGGCAGGAAATTAAGCGCGAAGCACCTGCTGTCTTGAGTCATAGCTCATGGATTATATCCCTTGCGCCACGTTTTGTCAAAACCAGAAATATCCGCGCAGGCAAATACCGGAAGAGCGGCATAAGCCCCTTGACATATACCTAGAAGGGGTATATAACACAAATACCCTAATGGGGTATTTATTGAGAAGAGGGAATGATGATGGAAGAAAGAGGCGCAGGCGGCCAAAAGATGACGGAACGCACGGAAGAGGAGCGTAAAAAGCTGATTCACCGCCTTAACCGTATCGAAGGACAAATCCGCGGCATCCGCGGCATGGTGGAGAGAAATACCTACTGCACGGATATCCTGACCCAGTCGGCGGCGGTGACGGCGGCGGTCAACGCCTTCAATAAGGACCTGCTTGCGAGCCATATCCGCCACTGCGTGGCAAGAGACATCAGGGCCGGCAAAGAAGAGGTCATCGACGAACTGACCGCGACATTGCAGAAGCTGATGAAATAGGAAGTAAGGACGGTGCGCCCGCGCAGCCGGGCCGCTGCGACATTTCAGGAGAAACCAGGGAGGTTTGAATAGATGAAACAGTTTACCGTAACCGGGATGAGCTGCGCGGCCTGCAGCTCCCGCGTGGAAAAGGCGGTGGCGGCGGTGCCGGGAGTGACCTCCTGCTCCGTGAGCCTGCTGACCAACTCGATGGGAGTGGAGGGCGCCGCCGACGACGGCGAGATTATCGCCGCCATACAGAAGGCGGGATATGGCGCTTCGCTCAAAGGAGCTGAAAAGGGTTCCGCGCAGGCGTCTGCCGCCGGCGGCGAGGCGCTTAAAGACCGTGAGACGCCCGTGCTTAAACAGCGGCTGGTTTCCTCGCTCGGCTTTCTCGCTATACTGATGTACCTCTCCATGGGCCATATGATGTGGGGCTGGCCGCTGCCCGCCTTCTTTGAGGACAATCACGTGGCGATGGGGCTGGCGCAGCTGCTGCTGACCGTCGCCGTCATGGTCGTCAATCAGAAATTTTTTACAAGCGGCTTCAAGAGCCTGCGGCATCGGGCGCCCAATATGGATACGCTGGTGGCGCTCGGCTCGGCGGCGGCCTTCGTCTACAGCACCTTCGCTCTCTTCGCGATGACGGAGATGCAGGCCAGGGGCGACGCCGCCGGGGTCATGGCCTACATGCACGAGCTCTATTTTGAATCCGCGGCGATGATCCTCGCGCTGATCACCGTCGGCAAGATGCTGGAGGCCAAGTCCAAGGGGAGGACGACCGACGCCCTCAAAGGGCTGATGGAGCTGGCCCCCAAGACGGCGGTCGTTGTAAAAGACGGCGAGGAGAGGGTCATTCCCATCGAGCAGGTAAAAATCCCCGTGGACGGCGTGGTGATCAAGGGCGGCGGCGCTGTCAACGAATCGGCGCTCACCGGCGAGAGCATCCCCGTGGATAAGGGCGCCGGCGATCAGGTCTTTGCTGCGACGCTGAATCAGTCGGGGTTCATCCGCTGTGAGGCGGCGCGGGTCGGCGAGGATACGACGCTTTCGCAGATCATCCAGATGGTCAGCGACGCGGCGGCCACCAAGGCCCCCATCGCCAAGGCCGCAGACCGCGTCTCCGGCGTCTTCGTCCCCATCGTCATCTTTATCTCCGCCGTAACGGCGGCCGGCTGGCTGCTGGCGGGCGAGTCGGTGGGATTTGCGCTCGCGCGCGGCATCTCCGTGCTCGTCATCAGCTGCCCCTGCGCGCTGGGGCTGGCGACGCCGGTAGCGATCATGGTGGCGAGCGGCATGGGCGCGAAAAACGGCATCCTCTTCAAGAACGCCGTCTCCCTGGAGGAGGCCGGCAAAGTACAAATCGTGGCGCTCGACAAAACCGGCACCATCACCTCCGGCGAGCCGAAGGTGACGGAGCTCCTGCCGGCGGCGGGCGTCAGCGAGGAAGAGCTGCTGCGCCTGGCCTCCGCGCTGGAACAAAAGAGCGAACACCCGCTGGCGCGGGCCATCCTGCAAAGGGCGAAGGAGCTGGGCCTGCCGGCGGAAGAGGCCGCCGAATTTCAGGCGCTCCCCGGCAACGGGCTGACGGCTCGCTGGCGCGGGCATACGGTGAAGGGCGGCAATTATAAGTTTATCCGCGAACAGGCGGCGGTCCCCACAGAGATGCGGGAGCGGTCAGAACGGCTCGCGGAGGAGGGCAAGACGCCGCTCTTTTTCAGCCTCGACGGTGTGCTCGCCGGCATTATCGCCGTCGCCGACGTGATCAAAGAGGACAGCGCAAGGGCGATCGGCGAACTGAAAAATATGGGCATCCAGGTGGTGATGCTCACGGGCGACAACGAGCGCACCGCGCGGGCGATCGGCAGGGAGGCGGGCGTCGACGAGGTGATAGCCGGCGTGCTGCCGGAGGGCAAGGAGAGCGTCATTCGCCGTCTGAAAGAGAAGGGCGCG
>CAKSWL010000264.1 GCA_934511335.1 uncultured Cloacibacillus sp.
GGATAAAGGGGTGTCTCAGATGGAACGCAGTTGAGCCTGTAACCGCCGCCGGGGCCGCGGACAGACTTGACCAGCCCGCCTTTATTGAGGCGCTGCAGCACCTTTGAGAGATGAGGCTCCGAAGTGCCGATCGCCGCCGCCACCTGCTGTGTGGTAAGGCATCTGTCAGGCTCTTTGGCAAGCTCGCCAAGGGCGTGAAGGCCTAAAAGCAGCGGCTCGGGCAAGTCTACTATCGGATTCAGCTTGATTCCCTCCTTCCACAGTATATATTGGAATAACGGATATTTTATTCCACTTCTATCAAGAGGTCAAGTACCGATTTTCATCCCACCTCTTTAACAATCGCCGTCCAAAAAACTTTTTATTCAGGCAAACTGTTATTAAAGGGTGCAGCGCCGCCGTCGGTTTGACGGAAGGCGTTCTACAGTTAAGAGAGGCAATCGGCAGCGTTGCGGAGCAACATTCTTGAAACGGTGATGCCTATTTGCTTCGCCGCGGCCTGGCCGGCATCGATGTATGGGCCATGGGTCGGCCGCACGAGAAAGGGCAAGAGCTCCGCCTTCACGCTGATAATAGTGACCGGACACACAGCCGGCATCGCTAAAGTGCTGGACGGCGGCTCGGCGCGATACGCACGCTCATCCCCCGCACGCCGAACGCCGCGCTGGTGCTCTGCGGCCTCGCGCTCTGCTACAGAAACGACAGGATAGACGAGGGGCTGACGCATATATTCGGCAGACATTAAGGATAAAAATATGCTTTTACGGTCAATTTAACGCGAAAATCATATATAATAGCATTACCTTTAAATATCTGGAGAGAGGAGGGGGCAGATTGCCGCACATCGCCCCATTGAAAATATATGACGGTCAACATCGGGGCATCGCGATTTTAATAACCGTATTGGTCGCCTTCATCGTGCTGTCGATAGTTACAGCCGTCGTCGTCTCCATGAACTGGACCACGCTGAGGATCGAAGCGGCGCAAGACGAAAATTTCCCCGTTTTTCGACGGGAAATACTGGCGCGCTCTCTCGCGAATACAATCGCCGAGTCGGTATTCAACGGCAAAATCAATCTAAATACAGACGACGGTCTGATAACTTCAAATACTGTCAAATTAGAAGAAGGCGGCGTAAAGCTATATGCGAAATTAGCCGTACAGAGATACAACACGGCATATGTGATACGGGCGCAGGTCTCCAAAACGGCAAACTTTACCTTGGAAGAGACCACCGCCGTTACGGCGAGGATACCGCTGCCGATAACAGAGGAGAAACAATTGATATGGAATACGGTAAACTGAAAAAACAGGGGAGCGTTCTCGTGGAGGTCATGGTCGGCATCCTGATCTTCTCAGTCGGACTATTGGCCCTCGCGGGAAGCATGACCTTTTCGTTGAGGGGAATAGCCGCCTCAGGAGAACATCTTATCCTGCGGCAGACATTATTTAACAACGTGGACTCTTATCTGCTGCGGCGTTCGGCCAAGCACGACAACAAAGCCGCCGATGCGGGCGCGGCCTTTGTGCAAAATGGGCAATTCACTATCAGCGGAGACGCCATCCCTTTTAATATTTATAAATTTACGCAGCCGGAAAAGGACGATTATTCATTATATGTGGCTGAAGGGGTTGATTAAAATGAAAAAAAACGGCTTTACTCTTATTGAAATACTAATAGGCGTCATCGTCATCATGATAACGGTTGGAGCGATCACAATGACGGTGGGGACCTCCCTGAAAAGCTACGCCCGCTCGGAAACACACAGCAGGGCGATAAACGCCGCCCGCCTCACCATAGATTCCTTCAAAAGAACCGTATATCCCAAGATCATAACCACGAAAGAGATAGAAATACTGAAAAAGAACGAACTCCCCGCCGCGGTGGCCAGCGACGACATAAATTATCTCTTCCTGAACGAAGACGGGGCCGTTGCCGTTCGCAATAATAACGGAGACAGACCTCTTGCCGGATCAGAATTAGTCCGGGCCCTGAACTTTACCCTCCCTGTCGATATTGTCACCTCCGGCGAGGAGTACCTTAACGCGATACTAAAGATGACGCTGTCCACCCAAGCCAAAGCCAAGAGCGACAAAGACGCCGACGCCGATTACACCGTTTCACTGGACATCCCCTTGTATAACAAGCCGGAGCGCCGCGGGTCGCAAACCGTCGCGCATGCCGCCGCCGAGTTTTACACCGGAGAGGTATTAAAATTCTATTCGTCAACCGCGGAGATAGATTATAACGTCGTCCTTGAGAACTTACATTTGCGGGACGCCGACGATCCGAACACCGACCTAGACAATAAAACGAACGTTGAAAAAGGTATAATCCTGCGCGTAGTCTACGACATCCACCCATCCGTAGACCCCGGCTATCCGGTAAAAGACGGCTCCGCTTATGAATGGTATATATCGGGGGCAACGAACGCGCCGAAAGAGGTAAAAACCACGAAGCCGGAGGGCGGCGAGCGAGAGACCGGATACTGGAAACTGGTAAAAGAAGACGGCACGCCGCTTAATACGCAAAACATACCGACCTCAGGTGATTTCTACGTCCAAACGGCGAGCGGGACCGCGCTATGGGGGGTTGCCGGCGTCATTCGCTGCAAGATATTCCCGGCGCTCACAAAAATGGACGGGAGCGATAGAAAAGAGGGAGACATCCAATGGTCTCCATATGTCGTGCTTGAAAAGAAAACTCCTTATGCCAATCCATTCTTCGACAATATGAAAGAAGCTCTTTCTCTCTTTGAAAAAACGGGCGAGCGCAGCGATAATTTCCCGCTGAACGCCGATACGGCGCGTACCGTGGTCGAGGCCGACGGGACCAGCTATGTTCAGATACGGAGAAAAGAGGGCACTTACGGCAGTACTGTAATGGGCAAGATATCCATGGAATTCCTCAAAGAGGTGATCGCGAGAAGCAAGGAAGAGGGAAAATCATACTCCTCGCCGACAAACATCTCTATCATCGTGGACGCGCTCGTCGACGCCGGCTCTCAGGGCTACGGGCTGCTGCTGAACGGAGCCGCGCAG
>CAKSWL010000265.1 GCA_934511335.1 uncultured Cloacibacillus sp.
GTCTTCAACGAAGAGACCTACCGCGGCATGGAGCATGACCCAGCGGCGGCGATCCCCTCCCTCGCGGACATCTATCCGCGGGCGACGGTCATCGGCGGCCTCAACAAATATGGGCTCCCGGGCACACGCATGGGCTGGCTGGTCTCGAAAAACCGCCAGATCATCGAAGAGTGCGCCGGATATAAAGATTACACGACATACTGCAACAACGCGCCCGGAGAGGTGCTCGCGACGATCGCGATGCGCAACGCCCTCGACCTTCTCCAGCGCAACCACAAGATCGTTCTCGAGAACCTCAGCATCGCCGAGGCCTTCTTCAAGAAACACCGCGACCTCTTCCAGTGGATCCAGCCCAACGGCGGCTCGACGGCCTTCCCGCGCCTGCTGCCGCCCTATGACGTGACGGAGATGTGCGAACGCGCGATGACCGAGAAAAAACTGCTCATCATCGGCGAGCGCGTCTTCGGCCTCGATACGAACCACTTCCGCGTCGGACTCGGCCGCCTCGACTTCAGCAAGGCGCTCGCCGTCTTCTCGGAGATCGTCGACGAAATCCGGGCCAAGCGGGCGTAAGCGGCGCCGCAAAGCGCCATTTGAAACAAAATACCGACGTATATCCCGCCGGCCGGGAAGCGCAAGCCGCCCGCGGCCGGCGGCCTACACAAATTAAGAAACGATTTTTGCAAGGAGTGATCGACCATGCGCTATTCGGACAGAATTTTATGTACGCCCTCCTCGTTTATACGAGATATCCTGAAGGTCACGCAGGACCCCTCCGTCATCTCTTTCGCAGGCGGCCTGCCAAACCCGATATCCTTCCCGGAAGAGGCATTAAGGGAGTCCGCCTGCCGTATCATCGACAATGAGGGCGGGAAAGTTTTTCAATATTCGACTACGGAGGGCCATTTGCCGCTGCGTCAGTTTATCGCGGATAAGTACAACAAAAATTTCGGTCTGGATATTACACCCGCGGATGTTCTCATTACGACAGGCTCGCAGCAGGCCCTCGACCTCATCGCGAAGGTCCTGCTCAACAAGGGCGACCGGGTGATAATCGAAGAACCAGGATACCTCGGAGCCATTCAGGCCTTCTGCATGTTCGAGCCCGAATTCCTGCCCGTAACGCTGGAGGACGACGGCCTCAACCTCGAAAAGCTCGAAGAGGCGCTCAAACAGGAACGCGTGAAGTTCGCCTACGTGGTGCCCAACTTCCAAAACCCCACGGGACTCACCTATTCAAGGGCCCGCCGCGAAGCCATCTGCGCACTCTTTGACAGATATGACACCGTGCTCGTCGAGGACGACCCCTACGGAGAGCTGCGCTTCAAGGGAGAAAAACTTCCCTACATCGGCGCGGGCAAACTAGCCCGCAGCGTGCTGCTCGGCACCTTCTCCAAGACCGTCACCCCCGGCATGCGTCTTGGCTTCATCATCACGCAGGATAAAGAACTCATGCACCACCTTGTGACGGCAAAACAGTCAAGCGACCTCCACACCAACATTTTCTCGCAGTACATGATCGCCGATTACCTTGCTCATAACGAATACCAGCAGCATATCGACAAAATCATCGCCCTCTACAAAAAACAGGCCGAGGCGATGCTCGCCGCGATGAAGGAATACTTCCCGTCCCACGTGAAATACACGGAGCCAGAGGGCGGCATGTTCATTTGGGTAACGCTCCCGGAGGGACAGTCGGCGCTCGACATCTTCCGCAAGGCGATGGAAAAGAAGGTCGCCTTCGTCCCCGGCGATCCCTTCTACGCGGGGAAAACGGACGTCAACACCTTCAGGCTGAATTACACCAACTCCACGCTTGACGTCATCCGCGAAGGCATCAAGCGGCTCGCCGAAACACTCTAGCTGCCGCCTCTCTTCTTTAAAAAAAGCTTTGTCGCCGGAAGGGCCAGCCGCCCTTTCGGCGGTTTTTTGCTAGCACATCAATTTTTTGTTTATTTGTCACGCAAATTAGTGTACAATAATCCATAACTAAGGGGGCGATTATGATGACTGCTCAGCAAAAAATGAACCCTAGATTAAACATCCTCATTCCCGTTGTGCGCGGGCTTGCGAAGATCCTTGGAAAAGACTACGAAGTCAACCTGCACGACGTCTCGATGCCGGAGCATTCTCTCGTCCTCTGCGAAAACGGCTACGTCACAGGACGCCGCGAGGGAGGCCCGATGACCGATTTCGGCCTCTTTATGCTCCAATCCGAGAAATATCAGAGCAAAGACGGCATCTACAACTATCTTGCGAAAAACAACCGCGGCGAGCTTATAAAATGCAGCTGCATCTTCATCAGAGACGAGAACGAAAAGATCATCGCCTTTCTCTGCATCAACTACGACCTCAAAAAGGCCGTCGCCGCGCAGGAGCTCATCGAAAGCCTGGTGAAGGTGGACATGGGAGAGATCGAACAATATCCGGAAAGCTTTCCATCCCCTGCCGAGCCGCAGGGCAAGTTCCCCGAGCCGGTACGCGAATCTTTCGCGCAAGACCTTGAAGAGGTGATGGGGGATTCGCTGGCGCAGGCCAAAAAACGGATCGGCAAACCCCTGCAATACCTCACCAAGCCGGAAAAAAAACAGGTCATCAAAGAACTCCACGACAAGGGCTTCTTTCTGCTCAAAGGCGCTGTTGACACCCTGGCAGCAGAGATGGGCAATACGAAGTTCACCATCTACGCATATATAAGAGATATCCAAAAAAAACAATGAATCATAACTATTTCTGCGAAAAAGCTTAGTATTCTCTTGATAATATTAGCATTGCTTGTGAATTTATGTTTTTGCGTGTAGATTGTTTATTTTATCTTGACAAAATTTCAATATTGAATAACAATATTCTATGTTAACATCAAAAAATTGATACAAAACAATTTTTTGACGCGACAGTCTGCTCACCGATTTTTTCTTAATATTTTCAGCACCTAGTTCGCCGTGCCGCTGAGGCCGGCGTAATACCAAGGAGGGAGAGAGGGCATGGAACTGATACGGAAACACCCGATACTGGACTACAAACACGGTCGGGAAGTAAC
>CAKSWL010000266.1 GCA_934511335.1 uncultured Cloacibacillus sp.
AAGCAGCACGTTGCGGAATGTCGCCGAACGCTCCGGCGAACCCGCCTCTACGTCTACGATCTCTTTATCTTTGAAGCCGTAGAGCGCCGCCTCTTTGTCCGACATGTGGATGTGCCTTAGGGCGGCGATGACGCTGCCCTTTTTTTTGACGGAGCCCCTAGGCCCGATTATCTCTATCCCCGGCGTGCCGGAAAGCTTGCCCGATTCGCGCACCGGCGGATTGACCCCCAGCGCGAAGCCGTCTGAAAGCGAGATCTCCACCTGGGTGTCGGGACGCAGGGGGCCCAGCACGCGGACCTTGTTGATCTGCCCCTTCGGCCCTTTTATGCTTACAGTCTCTTCCGCGGCATACTGTCCCGGCTGCCCGAGATCCTTTTTGCGCGTCAGTTCGCTGCCCTCGCCGAAGAGGATGTCCATGTCGCCGCGGTTTAGGTGCACGTGGCGGTTGGAGACGCCCAGCGGTATCCGCGGTCCTTTGGCAAGCTCCTCCAAAACCAGCCGCGTGACCAGTTTTATTAGATTTTCCCTGCTGCCTGCGCTCTCGGCTGCCATCGTAATATCTTCTTAGAGAGCCTTCGGAAGAAGCTTCTCGACATCCGCGTGAGGACGCGGGATGACGTGCTGGGAGACTATTTCTCCAACTTTTTCCGCCGCACAGGCGCCGGCGTCCACCGCCGCCTTTACCGCGCCCACGTCGCCGCGTACCATGACGGTCACAAGACCGGAGCCGATCTTTTCATATCCGATGAGCACGACGTTAGCTGATTTTGTCATCGCATCGGCCGCTTCAATGGCGCCGACCAGTCCCTTTGTCTCGATCATTCCCAGTGCTTCGCTCATTTAAAAAACCTCCTGTTCACTTTTACTGCTTTTTTGGGTTGTTTTGCTTTTTCGTTCTCGGCTGTTGGGCCTCGGGCTCTGCCGCAGGCGCTTCGGCGGCCTGCTCTTCGGGCTCCCGTCTCTCAGGTTCCCTCGCTTCAGGCTCCTCTGGCTTGGGCAGGCAGACGCCCTCCGTTTCAGGATTGCCCACCAGCGCCTCAAGATTCGAGCTCGGGCACGCGATCACACTCGTACTGACCACCTGGCCGACCTTGGAGGCCGCTACCTTCACGGCCGCGGGCGCTTCAGCAGCACTCGCTTCGGGCTCCTGTATCTCGGGTTCCTTCGCTTCGGGCGCCTCTTGTTTGGGCAGGCGGACGCCTACCGTTTCAGGATTGCGCACCAGCGTCTCAAGATACGAACTCGGGCGCGCGATCACCCTCGTACTGACCACCCGGCCGACCTTGGAGGCCGCAGCCTTCGCGGCGGAGACGGCCGCTTTTACCGCGCCGACGTCTCCTTCGACCTTGACGGTCGTCATACCGCTGCCTTTGGCGAGCTCGTAACCCACCAGCGCCACGTTCGCCGATTTTACGGCGGCATCGGCGGCCTCTACGGCGGCGACAAGCCCCACGGTCTCTATCAGTCCTAAACTCATCAGGTGCGCCATTACTTCACCACCTTATCAACGGGTGCTTTCCGCGATCTTCAGCGGAAGCTTTTTTACAAGCCGCCCGGCGTTGGTCCCGATCGTCCGGGTCTCTTCGTCGCCGGAGCGGGCGGATATTATAAAGAGCGGCCTCTTTTTTTCAAGCTTCGCATAGTGCAGCGCCACAGATTCGGCGTCTATGCCGACTCCGACTTCCATCTGCGAGGCGCGCGCCGCGTCCCAGGCAAGGCCGCAGGCGTCTTCCTGCGAGGAATAGGCAATGGCCTCATAGGGTATCCCCTCTTCTTCGATGCCGTAGCCTATCTGCTCAAGCAGAGCGGCGAGCCGCGGGCCCTCGCGAAAGAATATTTTGATCGTGGGGCGCTCCTGCTCGATATACATCGCACTATCCCTCCTGCGCCGCTGAAAGGACCAGTCCCGTGGCGACGGCGTTTCGCGGGCCGCAGCAGCCGCGGATATTTCCGCGCCCGGCGACCACCCTGTACTGGGAGAGCGCGTCTGTGACAAGCTGAGGCACTTCAAAGTCCAGCGCCGAACCGCCGACTAAGACGACAAATTGAATGTCGCGCACATTACCGGTCGGGCTCACCTTCTCTAGGGCACGGAGGGCGTTCGTGACGAAGACCTTCTCTTTCGCCTGGCGGCGTATGAGGCGGATCTTCTCTACCGAATGCTCTCCCTCCAACGGAAGCATCTTGCCCTCTTTGAGGATGACGACCTTCGCGAATATATGAGGAGGCAGCGGCTCGTTGAAAAATTCGGCCGTTCCGTCTTCGTGACGGATGTGGAAAAGGCTCTCGACCTTTGCGAGGGAATACTTCTTGATATCTTCCGCCGTTTCAAAGCTCTCAAGCCCCATCTCGGACTGGATCAGAAGCGTAACCATGTTTCCGGCCCCAGCAAGGTGTATCGAATGGATCTCGCCCTCTTTGTTGATGATCGAAGCGTCAGTCGAACCGGCCCCCATGTCCAAAATCGCCAAAGGCTTGGAGGAGCCGGGCGTCGTCAGCGCGCCGAGTATCGCCATGTCGGCCTCGACGCCGCCCACGCGCACTTGAACGCCGATCTTTTCGGAAAACTCACGGGCGATCGCTTCCATTTGCAGGCGGTCGGCCTTCACCATCGCCGCGATGCCGACGGCGTTCTCCTGAGAAAACTCATTTGCGAGCCCGCCGCGCACCTTCTGCGGCGTAAAGGTATCGACGGCCAGGAGATCTTGAATTTTGATCTCCCGCGTGTGCTGCCCCGTGAGGTTCGCCATGACGAGGCGGACCTTTTCGAGCATGCCGCCGGCGTTCGTCCCCGGCTCGCCGTGAACGTCCTCCACGACGGGGATCGCGCGGACGCCGTTCATTATTTTCTCAGCGCCGTCATCCACGTCGATCCGCACGGTCTTGCCGCCGCCGGTGATCTCGATGAAGCCGGCGGGGATGCGGCGCTCCTTGACATCCCCCTCGGGGGTCTTGATGACCACCGCGGAGCGGTTGCCGATGAGGGCGCGGGCGATGG
>CAKSWL010000267.1 GCA_934511335.1 uncultured Cloacibacillus sp.
AAACCGGCGTTTTGGTTCTCTGCTTATAAACGCCGATTTACTTTTTGATAGGTGAGCGCGTATAAACGCCGATTTACCCTGATTTACGCGGCAATTACAATTACTTTATAACGACCTTCTCCATGACCACTTTCTTAAGCGGCCTGTCCATCGAATCCGTCGGCAGCTTGCCGATTTTTTCTACGACGTCCATGCCCTCTAAGATCTGACCGAAGATCGCGTGCTTGCCGTCGAGCCACGGGGTGGGGACTAAGGTGATGAAGAACTGCGAGCCGCCCGTGTTGGGGCCGGCGTTGGCCATCGAGAGGACTCCGGGCTTGTCGTGCTTGAGGCCCTTGCCGAATTCGTCGGGGATGACATAGCCCGGGCCGCCTGTGCCGTTGCCCTTCGGGCAGCCGCCCTGAATCATGAACTGGTCGATGACGCGGTGGAAGGAAAGGCCGTTGTAGTAGCCCTTTTGCGCGAGGTCGACAAAGTTTTTCACCGTCTTCGGCGCGAGGTCGTTAAAGAGCTCGATCTTGAAGGTGCCATAATTCGTCTCAAAGACAGCGACCTGACGTTTCGGCGCGGCCTCCGCGGCGTCGGCCGCTTCCGCCTGCTTCACCGCGAAGGGGAAGATTACCGCCGCGGCCATCATTGCGCTGAGTGCCAATATTTTCATCATGCTGATCCTCCGTTTTATTTTTTATTTTGCCTTGGCAATTTTACCACATTTTATATGAATTTTATCTTGACCCGGCACTCTTTGAGAAAACCAATCGGCATGTAGGACATCTTCGCCGCGCGCAGCCCGGGGTCGTTCATATCTTCCTCGCGATTGACGATTTCAAGCTC
Source organism: uncultured Cloacibacillus sp. (assembly GCA_934511335.1). GTDB lineage: Bacteria > Synergistota > Synergistia > Synergistales > Synergistaceae > Cloacibacillus. The sequence goes on from CAKSWL010000267.1 coordinate 835, forward strand.
AGGGTGAGTCTCCACCATATGCGAGAGAAATTCCTTGTTTATCACCTGATAGGCCGCTCCATATTCAAGGCTCGCCTTTTCGTAGTGGACGACTAACATATCGCCGGCGAGCTCGCCGATCGTGTAGGCGACGATCTGGTTTTTTATCTTGATGACGCCGCCGCAGAGGTTCGGGATGCGGTGCCAGTTTTGAAGGATCTTCTGTATCCCGTGGTTCTCCTGCACCAGCCCAGCGGTCGAGCCGCAGTGATTCACCTGACACCACGAATACTGGAAGTCCACGACCTCCGGCAGCAGTTCGTCCGTCAACGGCTCGTAGACATAGTCGTAGTTTTTCCGGAACTGGTTGACGCGGTTGCGCTTTTTCATATATTTATTGCCCGCCAGCGCCGCGAGTTCCCGGATGTTGTAGAGATATTCCCAAGTGCCGCGGTCGTCCACGACCTCGACGTTCGCCCTGCCGGCGAGCTCCGAACACCATATGCCGGCGAGTTTCTCCGGGACAAGAAAAAACTCCATCTCGTCTCCATAGCGCTCGCGCAATATCCGCGGCCAGTCGTCCCGCCGCCAGTTCCCGACCGGCGCGAGGTCGGCAAGCCCGACTTTGCTCTGGTGCAGCCAGTAGAGGTCCGCGCCCTCATCATAGGCAAGCTTCGTGCCGAAGTCCGCCCCCAGGCTCCAGAGCACCGGGAAACAATAGTCCGAGGTGCGCTGTTCGCACATATTCCAGTGCGCGATATATCTTGGCGCCTCTTCCAGCGTTATTTCCTGAAAATTAAAATCCAAGCAAATTACCTCCGAGGTGTCATTGACCTTTCTTAAAATAATCTTTCCGGTTATTATTAAACACCGTAGATAAGAATATACTTTTTCCTCAAAAACTGCCATAGCAAAAAAGCATATATCTGATAAAATTCTATAAAAATACGCAGCGTTATAATGATTATATTAAAGAAGGCTTAATATAGATGGAAAATGAAGATAAGATGAACGGCGAAAGTGTGAAATGTCCCGATATCGCCCCTGAAGAACAAAAAGGGATGACCGAGGAAGAGCGTGAATGGAGCGTCAAGAGCCCGCCGCGGGGCAGGGTCCCGCGGTATGTCTTTGCCGCGATCGCGCTCGTCCTCCTCATCGCTTTCGGCGGCGGCAGCTGGTGGTACTACAGAAAGAACGTGCTCCCGGAGGAATATTATCTCCGCGCCGCCGCGCTGATGAAGGAGAAGCAGTACGCGGAGGCGGAAGCGCTCTATCTCAAGATCATCAATATCCGCCCCGAGCGGCGCGACGTCCTCTGCAATATCGCCTACTGCAAAGAGGAGATGGGGAACAGCGCGGAGGCGATAAAGTATTACGAGGATCACCTCAAGACCGCAAAGAACGACGCCAAGGCGATGATGCGCCTCGGCTGGCTCTATATGAAGAGCGGCGAGTATGAGCAGGCGCTCCGGTGGCTCAAAGAGGCGGCGGAGCGTGACAAAAAAAACGGTGAGCTGTGGCGGCTCATGGCGGAGGCGGAGCTGAAGGCCGGGAGCCGCGAAGAGGCGGCAAAGGCCTGGGTGCACGTCGCGACGCTCTATAAAGAGCCCGAAAAGATTATGGAGTGCGGCAAAAAATTGCTGACGCTGAAAGACTACCGCCGCGCGATCGAGGCATATGCCTTAGCAGCGAAGGCCGCGCCGGAAGACAACCGGCCGCTGCACGGTATTAACGCCGCCAAGGCGATGCTCGGCCTGCCGACGAACTCGAAGTTCGTCATCACGCCGGGAAAATCCCTCGGCCGCATAGAGCTCGGAGCCTCCAGGGTGGAGGTCAAGGAGGCGATGGGCGGAGAGAGCCCCGACGCCAAGATATTCAGCCGCATCGGCGGCAAGTCGATGATGGCCGACCACCCCGTGGAGATCTGGCTCTACAACAAGGACGACCCCCAGCGCGAACTGCGTGTGATATTTATCGCCGACAGGGTGAACGAGATCGAGACCGCCTCGCCGCTTTACAAGACGGAGGAGGGACTCGGCCTCTCGAACTTCCTGCTCGCAAAAAACGCCGACAAGATAAAATGGCGCAAAGAGGCGCGCAACAGCGTGCTGATCTGCCTCGCGAAGGGCGGCGGACTCACCTTCTTCGCCTATGGGCTGAGCGAG
>CAKSWL010000268.1 GCA_934511335.1 uncultured Cloacibacillus sp.
TCCAGCGCGCGGCACATAAATTTTAAATCGTCGGCAAAGAGCAGGCCGGGGAATGAAAGCCTCTCGCCGCTCTCGCGGATTATCCGCAGCAGCTGCGTAAATTCCTCAAAGCTGAGAGCGAGAGCCTCCACCTCATAGGAGACAAGGGCCGGCGGGCCGCCAAAATCGCGGACCTCTCCGAGTATCGGGCTTGAGGGCAGCGGAAATCTCCCGCGCGTGGGGAGCAGGAGCGAGGCCGCCAGCGGCTCCTCCGCCGGCGACTTTCGTCCGTGGCGGATGCCGCATTCTCTAAGCGCGGCGCGGAGCTGCTGCGGCCTGGCGCCCCACGGCAGCACCGGCCGCCCCTCTTTTTCTCTGATCCGCAGCCGTTTATTTTCAAAGGAGCATTCGCCCCACAGATAAAGCATATCCTTTTCAAATGCCGTATGGAGAATTAACATCAAAAACCTCGTTTACCGCCTTTATGACCCTCAAAACTCACGCGGGGCGGCAGATACCGCGCCGGCCCGTGTATCATCACTCAAAACAGCTGCCGCCGATAAACTCCCTCAGCACGGAGAGGTTCGGCACGTCGTCCGAAGGGATGACGGGAACGTATTCGAGCAGCGACAGCAGGCGCGTCGCCTCGCCGTAAACGGGGGAGTCCTCCCGTACCGTCTTGAGAAGCGGCGTGACATAACCTTTCAGCACCGGCGCCTCGTAGGCCAGCGCGGTGTTGAAGAGCGTATCGGCATATTCCTGATAAGGGAAGATGTGACGGTGCGAGCCGCGCACCACCGAGGGCCACTGCATGAGCGTCGCCTCCGCGGAGTGGCCGCGCGTGCGCGCGTCGCGCACCATGCGGCGCAGCAGCCGCGTATCCGTCGTGCCGATGCGGTTGTGGAAATCTATATTGGTCCCCGTCAGAGGGCAGATGAAGATCCGGTACTTCTTATCCGCCGGAACGCTCTCTGTCAGCCTGTCGTTGAGGCCGTGGATGCCCTCGATGACCAGCAGTTCGTCTGGCGCGAGGCGCATCTTGCAGCCAGGGGTACGTTTGCCGTTGATAAAATCGAACTTGGGGACCGTCACCTCATCGCCGGCAAGCAGCGCCGCGATCTGTTCGTTGACGAGATCCAGGTCGAGCGCCTCAAGCGCCTCAAAGTCGGGCTTCCCGCTGCGGTCGAGCGGCGTGCGCTCGCGGTCTACAAAATAGTTGTCAAGCTCCAGCGTCGCCGATTTTATCCCCGAAGAAAGCAGCTGAACGCGCAGACGGCGCGAAGAGGTCGTCTTGCCGGAGCTCGATGGGCCGGCAAGGCAGAGAAGCCTGACATCCGGGCGTGCCTCGATCTGCTCCGAGATATTGCTGAGCAGCTTCGTGTGGAGCGCCTCGCAGACCATTATCAGGTCGCGCGAACGGCCATCGGTGACCTGCCGGTGGATTCCCGCCATCGTGCTTATATTGAGATTTTTGAGCCAGTCCGTGTGCTTGTCTATAAGCCGGAAAAGCCGCGGAGATTCGACGAAGGCCATCGTCTTGGTGGGATCGGCGAAGGTCGGCCCCGAGAGGAAAATCCCCCCGCAGTAGCTGCGCAGCTCGAAGGTGGGCGTGATCGCGGCGCTGTCAGCGAGAGCGCCGCCGAAGAAATCATACACGCCGCAGCAGTTGTAAAGGATGACGGGATCGCTGCCGGTGAATTGGAGCAGATGTTCTTTGTCGTCATAGTGCTGGGTATTCATCACCGCACGCGCGACGTCGATCGGAAAGACCTCGCGCTTGATCGGCACGCCCTCGTTCACCATGCGGCGCATCTCCGCCTCCAGCTCGCGGCAGACCTCTTCCGTTATCTCGCCGTCGGGCGACTCATAAAAATATGAATACGACATCGACTGCGTAAGATTAAGGCGCATCCCCCGCAGCCGCGTCGCCGCCGAGGTAAGCAGAAACGCCAGCGTCCGTATATAGACCTCGATGCCCTCAATGCTGTCCGTCGTGATAAATTCTACGAAAGAGTCCATGACGATCTCCCAGGAGAGCGGGCGCTGCACGCGATTGACGCGGCAGGCGACCACCTCGTCCTTTTTCGGAAAGCCTATCAGCTCCAGAGTTTCGCGCGCCGTGACGGGCCCCTCGCAGACAAGCGGATCCCTGTCCCTGAACTTTATCTCTATTTTCAAGTTGTTTTCCCCCAATTACTGGTAAGTTGCCGGACATTAAACTTCATCTAAACATTTTAACATAACAGCGGCCGATCTGCACCAATTGCAGGGGATTTCAGCTTATCAAAGTTGCGGTTCAGCGTGCAGTCGTAAAAACGACCGGTCGATATTCAGCGCTTTTGACAGGAGTTGACTCTTAGTGAGCCGCTGATTTTCCATTAATCAGCGGCTCCTTAGCTATACACGGCTGTGGGGAAGGCCGCGGCCGGAACCGCAGAGTGCAGCCGTTTTGGGGCCGGCACAGCATCCGTGCGCCTGTACAGGAGTTTCTGCCCCCCTGTTATACATTCTTCGTGCCGCAGCAATGTATTTAAAGCTTCATGCAATTTTGCAGAAAAACAGCCCGCGCAGCAGTATCATAAGATACCGCCGCGCGGGCCCGTCTATGATTTAAGGTTAAATTACGCGGTGCTTACTTTCTGCGCCAGACGAAGGCCCCGCAAGAGATAAGGGCGATCGCGGCAAGCGCGCCGGCCGCAGCGGCGTTGCAGCCGCCGGAACTGCCGCCGTCAGAGGGTTCTGCGGGCGGATTCCAGTCAAGCGGCGTCTCCGTCACTTTCTCAAGGCTGCCCTTGTCGACGGCCGCATAATCCGTTAGCGACTTCATTACCGGATAGATCCTGCTCGCCTTGCTCTTAGCGATTCCTGTATCGAAATAGTTCCAGCTCGCGAGCCCGTCATTCGATTCAGGCTCGAGAAGGACAGCGGCCAACATTCCGTTGCGCTGCGAGGTCGAAACCACATAGGTCCCCGCGGGGATCGTCTTCTCTGACT
>CAKSWL010000269.1 GCA_934511335.1 uncultured Cloacibacillus sp.
TGTTTCCATCTCCGACATGGCCGTAAGCGGCATACTTTACGCTGTCGGCACGGCTTATTTTCTCCAGCCCTTCCATGAAAACGGCGATCTCGCTCGCCGGTATCACTATATCTTCGTTCGCGATCTGTGTCGGAGCATACGACCATACAGCTTCGGCGGCACTTTTGCGCCCCTTCCACAGCTTATCCCTCGTCGTCCTATTGTCGGCGACAAAGACTTCCAGGGCTCCTTCTTCCATGCAGATATCGCCTATTTTCTCTATCTCGTCAGCTAAATATTCACGGTCGTTGCCTTCAAACTGCAAAATTAGGTGTGCCTCAGCTTCGTGGGAAAATGGAAATTTCGTCCTGAGGTATTGTTCCGTCAGCAGCATGGAGCGTTTATCCATAAATTCAATGGAACATGGAATCGTCTTCCCTTTAGTTATCACGGCAGGCACTGCGTCTATAGCCCTTTTCACGCTATCGAAGGGAACAAGCAGGTCCGTTGCGAATGAATAACTCGGCAGCAAGCGTAGTATTATTTTAGTGATGATCCCAAGAGTACCTTCCGAGCCTGTCATAAGATGGACAAAGTCATAGCCGGTAACGTCTTTGCGTCTTTTGCCGCCGAACCAGGAAATAGAGCCGTCGGGCAGCACCACTTCCATGCCCAGGACGTGACTGCCGGTAGCACCGTATTTCACGACCTTGTTGCCGCCAGCGTTTTCCGCGACATTGCCGCCGATGAAGGAGGCATCTCCGCTGCACGGGTCGCCAGCATACATCAGGTTGGCGTCGGCTGCCGCCTTGTTTATCTCTGCGGTGACGACGCCGGGTTCGACGGTCATCGTGAGGTTTGCCGCATCTAATTCGAGTATTCTGTTCATCCGTTCCAGCGAGAGTTCTATTCCACGATACGCCGGGACGGCGCCGCCTGAAAGTCCTGTGCCGGCGCCGCGCGGCGTCACAGGGATGCGGTGTCGGTTCGCATATTTCATCAGTGCCGATATTTGCTCGGTGTTTTCGGCGAAACAGACGACTTCCGCCTCGTAATTTTTGTCCCACAAATGCACGGCGACTTCGTCTTTGGAATATGCCGCTACCTTTTCTTTATCTACTGAGACGCCGGAGCCGCCAAATACAGAGATCAGGTCTTTGATCGTCTTTTCAGTGACCTTGGAATAAGAAAAATCCACTTTCATCGCTGTCCCATCTCCTCCGTTATGCGCTTTGTAAGGCGCGGCAAAATATCCGCCGCGTCGCCGCAGAGAGCTATGTCCGCAACCCGGAATATCGGGGCGTCCGGATCCTTGTTTATGGCTACGATCTTCTGTGCCGTCTGCATACCGGCAAGGTGCTGAACGGCGCCGGAGATGCCCGCGGCCAGGTAAAGTTTGGGCGAGACTACCTTGCCCGAAAGTCCGACCTGGTGCGGATAGCCTATCCATTTGGCCTCCACCGTCGGCCTTGACGCGCCGACCCCGCCGTCAAGCAGCTCGGCCAGCCTGCGTACGATGGCGAAATTTTCCGCACGTTTGAGTCCCTTGCCCCCCGATATAATGACATCTTTATCCTGTATGTTGCTATCGCCGTCGTCGCTGTATTCCACCGACATCACTTCTATTCGGCTTTTGAAAATATCGGTCGGCACTTCGGGATATACTATCTCGCCGCCGCGTTCCATCCGCAGAGGAATTCTGAATGTCTTAGGCCGAACGGTCGACATCTGCGGTACATAGTCAGGCGTCTTTATCGTCGCCATTACATTGCCGCCTATCGCCGGCCTTGTCTGCAGCAAAAGGCCGCTCTCTTCATCTATATCCAAACCGGTACAGTCTGCGGTCAGCCCGGTATGGAGCATAGCCGCAGCCGCCGGCAGGTAGGTGCGTCCCGCCGTAGTGGCGGGAGCCAACACTATCTCAGGACGATATATTCCGACAATATGCGCCAGCAGCTTGGCAGCGATCTCCTGGTTGAAATACTTCAGCGATTCATGAGGCACCGCCAGCACACGGTCGACGCCGTAGTAAAAAAGGTCGGCCGGATCGTCGATCAGCTCGTTGAAAAAAAGCAGGCAAGACAACTGTGTATCTTTCTTGTCTGCGAGTTCCCTGCCCTTTCCTGCCAATTCCATCGTAACCGAATGTATCCTTCCGCGGCGCACCTCACCGCATACCATTACACCGCCGACACTCACCGAACCTCTGCGCATACCGCGACCCCCCTCCTAAAGCAAAGCGAGCTCGCGCAGCACTTCGACTACGCGCTCAAAGCCCGCGTCCAGCTCTCTGCCGCAGTAAAATTCCGTACGGCGAGCTATCTTTGGATGACTTATCCCGACCACTCTTGTCGGAGAACCAGCAAGTCCGACATCTTCCTTCGCAAGCCCAAGCTCGGCGGCGCCGAAGACTCCTATGGCGGCGCGCCTCGCCTTTTTCTTGCCGAGCAAGGTTGGCATTGCTGGTTCGTTCATATCGTTGAGTACTGTAATGAGACAGGGGAGTTTGATTTTTTGTGTTTCGATCCCATCTTCGACCGTACGTCTAACAAACGCATATTTTCCGTCACATGACAGTGAGCTGACATAGGTCGAACAGGGCAGCCCCATAATAGCCGCAACTTCCGGACCGACCTGTCCGGTCTCTCCGTCGGTGGCCTTCCCGCCGGCAAGTACGAGGTCAAACGGGCCTAACCTGTCAAGCGCCGCTGCCAGGGTAAGCGAGGTGCCCCAGCTGTCGGCGCCGGCGAAGAAACGGTCGGAAAGGAGGTATGCTTCGTCCGCGCCGAGCGCAAGAACCTCACGAAGCGCAATATCAGCCTGCGGTGGCCCCATCGAAACGGCCGTCACGGATCCGCCATGTTCACCGCGCAGGGACAGAGCGGCCTCAAGAGCGTTGAGATCGAGCGGGTTTACTATATTGCCGGCTCCATCACGAATCATAGTCCCCTTTTCTGGATCCATTTTAACCTCGTCCGAATCCGGGACTTG
>CAKSWL010000270.1 GCA_934511335.1 uncultured Cloacibacillus sp.
GCGTTACTGGGCTCGTTAAGAGCGCGGGGCAGATAGACGACTCGTCGCTTGCGGAGAGCGCCGCGTGGTACTGCGACTGTGTTGCGAAGATGACAGCGGCGGCGGAGAGGGCCGGCATTGCGGGAAATATCTGGCAGACGTGGCTTGCGATGCTCGTGGCGGAAAACGAGAATCCCTTTTCCCTCGCGCACGAACGCCGCGGGCCGCTTGGCGGCACCATGTGTGAGCTGGCGGCGCGGGACGTTGAGACGTTGTTCGATTATATGCACTGCGACCTCGAAGGCCTCGAGGCGGAGCTTGGCGTCGACCTCATCGGCCGCCTTGACGGATTTGTGCCGCTGCCGGCGGGGCCGGTCTCGTTTGAACGCATCGCCGGCGCCGTAATCGGGGAGCTTGCCACAGCGATGGCCCGGGCGAAGTCCCCGGCGCAGCTGTATGAGACAATCACCGCCTTTTACCGCGTGCACGGCGTCGGTAAATTCGCCCTCCACGGCGGTTTCCGCTGGGAGGCTCATTCGCGCGAGATCGTTCCCGCAATCCCGCTGGAGGAGATAAGGCTCTCCGACCTCGTCGGTTATGAAGAGCAGAAGAAGACCGTCGTAGACAACACCGTCGCCTTTCTTGAGGGCCGCCCGGCCAACAATGTGCTGCTCTACGGAGAGGGCGGCACCGGCAAGTCTTCAACGATAAAGGCGCTGCTCAACGAGTACGCGCCGCGCGGACTGCGCATGATAGAGGTATATAAACACCAGATAAAAGACCTAGAGACGATCCTGGAGGAGGTAAAACGGCGCAACTATAAATTTATCCTCTTTATGGACGACCTTTCATTCGAGCAGTTTGAGGTCGAATACAAATTCCTCAAGGCCTTCATCGAGGGCGGCATCGAAAAGCGCCCCGACAACGTCCTGATCTACGCCACCTCCAACCGCCGCCATCTCATGAAAGAGACCTGGGGCGACCGTTTGGATAAGGATGACGATATGCATGAATCGGAGACGATGCAGGAAAAGATGTCGCTTGTCGACCGTTTTGGGCTGCTGATACGCTATTTCTCCCCCGAGCAGAAAGAATACCTGCACATCGTCCGCAGCCTCGCCGCCGAATATGGCGTCTCGCTGCCCGACGAGGAGCTGGAGCGCGGCGCGATCCGCTGGGAGCTTAGACACGGCGGCTTTTCCGGCAGGAGCGCGCGCCAGTATGTGGAATTTCTCGCGGGGCAAAAGTAAATAAGATCTGGCTCCGGCGGGGCGTACCGCATATATCCCTTATGGCGGACGCGCGGCCGCAAAGTCCGTTCCAGTCCCGCTCACATCTGCCGTTCCTGCGGACGGCGAGGTGCTTTAGGAGCTGCTGATCAGATGCGCCATTTTCGTACGAAATCATAGATTTCGGCTCTCCGGCCGTAATCAGTAGGAGGTACGCTGGTTATTATTCCGGCTGATTTTCAATTGATCAGCGGCTCCATAGGTAAGAGACCTGGGAGAAAAGACCATCAAAATGAGCGCCGCCCGCCGCTGATGTGTAAGAGGATAATATAAACTATCCTGTAGTAAAAGTTTATACTTTTTAGTTCTCAATAAATACTGATCGACAGCCATGTCGCTGTAAACATCGCTGATATATCTGTGATAATTTTATGAAAGAGACTCTTTTCAAAGTTCAAAAAAAATGTTAAACTTGTCTCATCAAAGATAAAAATAAACGAATGAATTTTAACAGTTCATTTATATCATGAGGAGGAAAAGAAAAATGCTCAGCACACAGCAAATCATCGACAAGACCAACAGACTTGGCGCGCACAACTATCACCCGAAAGATGTGGTTATCGTCGAAGGTGAAGGCGTAATCGTCCGCGACCCCGAGAACCGCGAATATTTCGACATGCTCTCTGCCTATTCGGCGCTCAATTTCGGCCACCGCCATCCGGAGATAGTGGCGGCGGCAAAGGAACAGCTCGACAAAGTGACGCTCACTTCGCGTGCGTTCCATAACGCCGTACTCTGCGACTTCTACGAAAAACTCTGCGCCCTGACTGGTAAAGAGATGATCCTCCCCATGAACACCGGCGCGGAGGCCGTAGAGACCGCGCTAAAGACGGCGCGTCGCTGGGGCGCCGAAGTGAAGGGCGTGGAAAACGGTAAGCAGGAGATCATCGTCTGCGAAAACAACTTCCACGGCCGCACGATCTCCATCATCAGCTTCTCGACGGATCCCGACGCGCGCGTCAACTACGGTCCTTACTGCGAGGGCTTCAAGGTTATCAAATACGGCGACGCGAAGGCGCTCGAAGCGGCTATCACGCCGAATACCGTCGCCTTCATGGCGGAGCCGATACAGGGCGAGGCCGGAATCATCACGCCTCCTAAGGGATACCTCAAAGAGGTGCGCGAAATCTGCACGAAGCACAATATCCTCTTCATCGCCGACGAAGTCCAGACCGGATTTGCCCGCACGGGAAGAATGTTCGCCTGTAATTTTGAAGACGTCGAGCCCGATATCTTCATTCTTGGCAAGGCCCTCGGCGGCGGCGTGATGCCGATTTCGGCGGTGGCGGCCAACAAAGACGTCCTTGGCGTATTCACTCCCGGGACTCATGGCTCGACCTTCGGCGGCAACCCCTTAGCCTGCGCGGTTTCGATCAAGGCGATGGAGATCCTTGTCAGAGACGATTATTCAAAGCAGGCAGAGGAGAAGGGCAACTATTTCATGCAGAAGCTCCGCGAAATAGACAACCCCGAGATCATCGACGTGCGCGGCTCCGGCCTTCTCATCGGCGTCGAGTTCTCCGTCCCCGCCGCGGCCTATGTTAAAAAACTCATCGCAAACGGCGTGCTGGCGAAGGAGACCCACGAGCGCACGATCCGCTTCGCGCCGCCGATCGTCATCACTTACGAGCAGATCGACAAGGCCGTAGAGGGCATCAAAAAGGCCTTCGCGAAGTAAGAGCGGCTGCAAACGGGCAA
>CAKSWL010000271.1 GCA_934511335.1 uncultured Cloacibacillus sp.
CCGATCAATTGAAAATCAACCGGAATAACAAACAACGTGCTTCCCGCTGATTACGGCCGGAGAGCCGAAATCTATGATTTCGTGCGAATCGGCTGGTTTGTCTGTCGAATGTGCCAGGCGCTGAACGGACGGCTTTAAAGCGGCGCGCAAAGCATATATCGATATGCCTTGCGCGCCGGTCGGGGCCTGCCCGTCGCGCGAGTGGCGCATATGATCAGCGGCTCCCTGTTTTGACTGAATCCTCCGGCCCTGCGCATTTTGCTGAAAGGGGTCGTCTCTGTTTGATATTTCGCAGGCTGATTTATGACGGACGTTTCGGAGGCGCTGAAGATGACGCTGTCCGGCAGCGCCGGCGTGTGATGCTCGTATTTTATGCGTTTGTCCTGACGCTCGAATTAAGAAAGTTTGTTAAACAGTACGCATTGTACACTTGTTTGTGAATTTTCTTAAAATTTCGCTTGATATTTACAATTTTCCTGCTAAAATACCGTTCATGATGGAGAATATATCTGACAATATCGACGAATATATTGAATATTTGACATCTTTGGGAAAGTCTAAGCACACAGTGGTAAACTATAAGATAGACCTTATGCATTTTAAAGGATATCTTTGGAATCAAGGAATTACTGATGTGCGTGAGATAGATACTCGCGCGATACGAATTTTTTTAAGCAGTATCCTCGGAGTCGGCGAGGAAAGGAGCACCGCTTCAAGAAGGCTCTCGGCGGTGCGCGGCTTTACGGCCTGGCTTTGCCGGTGCGGAATCATCATTGAAGATCCCTCGCTCGGCCTCAAAGGGCCTAAGAAGCCCGAGGCTTTGCCGCGCGCCCTATCATACGAGCAGGTCGACAAGCTGCTCACAGAGGGGCCCGATGCGGATTCCAAGAACTTTAGGCGCGACAGGCTCGTTCTCGAACTGATGTACGGAGCCGGCCTGCGGGTGTCGGAGCTGATCGGGCTCAACTGGGACATGGTGGAACTTGACGAACGCATGCTGCGCGTCAAGGGCAAGGGGGACAAGGAGCGCCTGATCCCTATCGGGATGCCGCAGAAGAAATTGCTCGAAGAGTGGAAAGACATCACCTGCGTCGAGGGCGGAGCGCCGCTATTTCTCTCCGCCAAAGGGGCGGAGCGTCTTACCGTCCGCACGGTCGACCGCATCGTACTCCGCGCCGCGGCGCGCGTCGGGCTGCACGGCGTCACGCCGCATACGCTGCGCCACAGCTGCGCCACGCATATGCTGGAGAATGGAGCGCCGCTCCGTATCGTACAGGAGATGCTAGGGCACGAGAGCATCGCGTCGACGCAGAGGTATCTGTCGATCACCTCGGAACAGATCAAAAAGAGCTATCTGGCGTCGCATCCCAGGGCGCAGGAAGATGAAGAATTATAATTTTTGCATATAGAAAGAAATCAGGGAGGCAATTTTTAAATGGATACACCAAAAGAACTTATTGAGAATCGTCCTAAAATAATGAACCAGTCGGCAATGCAGGATCTGCTAGAAAAGACCCGCGTCGTGAGCCGCGTGCTCCAGGCGAGAAAGGACCGGGGCATGCCCGATTATCCGAAGCTCGCGAGGCTGATGTCCGATCTTTCGGCCGCCAACGTTTATGTGATAAACAAAGAGGGCCGGATACTGGGTTATGCTTGGGTCAGCGAATACGACTGCCCGATAATGGCGGAGATTCTTATCAACGGCGCGATGCCCGCCCCCTATGTTGAAAAGGTGAACCAGTTCCACGAATCGGTCCTCAACCATACGGACCACGGCCTTTGCGCCTACGCGGACCAGCCCTGCGCCTACTCCAACAAGCACGTCCTCATCGTACCCATCAACGGCGCCGGCGACAGGCTGGGCACCCTCATCCTCGCCCGTTTCGGCTGTCAGTTCGACACTCGCGACCTCGTGCTCGCCGAATACCTTTCGACGGTCGTCGGCCTTGAGATCCTCAACGATCGCGGCAAGTCGATCGAAGAGCGCGGACGCGAACGCCTCGTCGTCCAGATGGCGATGCGCGCGCTCTCGTATTCGGAAGTCGAGTCCGTCCGCCACATTATTGAAGACTTGGGCGGCCCTGAAGGAGTCGTTGTTGCGAGCAAAGTCGCAGATCGGGTCGGCGTCACCAGAAGCGTTATCGTAAACGCGCTGAGAAAATTGGGCAGTGCTGGTATAATAGAGAGCAGAAGCCTTGGAATGAAGGGGACCTATATCAAAGTGCTCAGCCCCCTCTTCCTCGAAGAGCTGGGAATAGCGGTCAGATAAGCTGAAAGGAGCGGCAAAGATGAAGGCGACGGTGCTGATAGCTGATGATTCCACACACATGCGCATGATCCTTAAAGACATACTTATAAGAGACGGATATGAGGTCGTGGGTGAAGCTGAAAACGGCCAAGAGGCCGTCCGGATGTACAATGAGCTTCGTCCGGACGTAGTAACTCTCGATATCGCCATGCCGGAGATGGACGGGATCGCGGCGCTCAAGGCGATAAAGCACGAACATCCGGAGGCCAGAGTGGTGATGGTCAGCGCGATGAACCAGCAGAACCAGGTGATAGAGGCGATCCGCGCGGGAGCTTCGGACTTTTTCATCAAGCCCCTCCAATCGGAACGCGTTGCCGAGGCTATCGAGAGGACGCTGAAATAGCTCTTTGCAATACTTATATTGAAAAATATGGTACAATTCGCTCTATAGCCTTCTAACGGCTTAGAATATGTTATTGTCTTTTAAAACGAATTTTGGAGGTCAGAAACCACAGATGGCAGAGAAGGCGGCTGCAGCAGCACCGGCGGTAAGCGTGGGAGAAACGGTAAGCGGTACGGTAGAACATGTCGCGTCATACGGGGCCTTTGTCAGGCTTGAGTCAGGTCAGAAGGCGATGGTGCACATCTCGGAGCTCTCCCACAATTATGTGAAGAAAGTCGAAGATGTCCTCGAACAGGGTAAAAAAATCACAGCA
>CAKSWL010000272.1 GCA_934511335.1 uncultured Cloacibacillus sp.
TTCTCTTGGAGTTCGTTATGGAGAGGACATCTTTCATTTCGGCTGTTATCTCTCTGTCGTCAATAAGGCCGGCTCGCAGTGCGTCGTCAATATCATGGTTGAGATAGGCTAAGGAGTCAGAGATACGCACCACCCAAGCCTCCATCGTGGTGGGGTTTGTCAGGTCGTAGCCTGAATGCACGTCAACCTGTCCCTTGGAGTGCTGGAGGATGCCCATACGCACCTCCCAGGTGAGGTTGAGCCCCCGCCCCTCTTTCTCGAGGCAATCGACAACCCGAAGACTTTGAGCCGCGTGGTGGAAGCCGGGCAGTCCATTTTGTTTTGCAAGTCTGTCCAGCACGGTCTCGCCCATGTGGCCGAAGGGCGTATGTCCAAGGTCGTGTCCCAGAGCAATTGCTTCGGTGAGGTCCTCGTTGAGGCGCAGCGCGCGCGCGATGGTGCGCGCGATTTGGGATACCTCAAGGGTATGGGTCAGGCGCGTCCGGTAGTGATCTCCCTCCGGAAGCAGCAGCACTTGGGTCTTGTATTTAAGCCTGCGAAATGATTTGCAGTGTATTATCCGGTCTCTGTCGCGCTGAAAGCAGGTACGTATCGCACAGGGCTCCTCCGGACGCTCGCGTCCTTTGCTGTTGACCGCCTGGCAAGCCTGCGGCGCAAGTATCCTGGTTTCGATCTCTTCCCAACGTTCGCGTATCGTCATCTATTATTTTTCTCCATTACGGGCAAGTTCATCACCTAAGGTATAGCAGCCACGCTCCGATGCTGCTTCGCCTGATACCCCGCGGATAGATACCCAGCGCTCTTATTATAGTCAACAAAGGCAAAGCTGTGCAACCCCGCGCTGATAATCATTACTTCTTGCTTGTACATGCGGTTTTCCCACTATCTTTTCGTCTTTTATTATGAAGAGGGCCGTCTCCATCGCTGCGCGGGAGACGGCCCAAATGATCAGGTCAAATCTGCTGGCGGCACAGGCCGTCCGTCTATTTCAATACCCCCAGCGCCGCAAGGGCCGCGGACAGTCTCGCTACCGGCACGCGGAAGGGCGAGCAGCTCACGTAGTTGAGTTTAAGCTTGTTGCAGAAAGCGATGCTCGAGGGGTTGCCTCCGTGCTCTCCGCAGATGCCGAGCTGAATCCCAGGGAGCACAGAACGGCCCTTTTCAACGGCGATTTCCATCAGGGCGCCTACGCCGTCGCGGTCCAGACGCGCGAAGGGGTTCTCTTCAAAGACGCCCATCTCGACGTATTCTCCAAGGAATTTGCCCTCGGCGTCGTCGCGCGAGTAGCCGAAGGTCGTCTGCGTCAGATCGTTCGTACCGAAGCTGAAGAACTGCGCGTATTCGGCAAGCTGGTCGGCGACCAGCGCGGCGCGCGGCAGCTCGATCATCGTACCGACCATGTATTCAAGCGTCACGCCGCATTCTTCGATCACTTCGGCGCCGATCTCGTCAACCAGCTTGCGCATGCTTTTCATCTCCGCCTGGGTGCCGACGAGCGGGATCATGATGTCGGGAATGACTTTGATCCCCTTCTTAGTCAGCGCACAGGCCGCGTTGAAGATGGCTCTCGCCTGCATCTTGTAGATTTCAGGGAAGATCATGCCCAGACGGCAGCCGCGGAAGCCGAGCATCGGGTTCTGCTCATGGAGCTCTCTTGCGCGCGCGATCGTCGCGTTGATCTTTTTCGCCTCGGCGCTTGCAGGATCAAGCTCCTCAAGAGCCTTCGTCAGTTCGGGAATCTTCGGCAGGAATTCGTGGAGCGGCGGGTCAAGGAGACGCACCGTCACAGGCAGTCCGTCCATCGCCTCAAAGATGCCGAGGAAGTCCTCTTCCTGCATTTTTTCGAGTTTGTTGAGCTGCTCTATGCGCTCCTCCGTCGTCGTGGCGACGACCATTTCCTGCATGACCGGCAGGCGCTCGGCGGCCATGAACATGTGTTCTGTACGGCAAAGGCCGATGCCCTTCGCGCCGAAGCCGCGGGCGCGTCTGGCGTCTTCCGGCGTATCGGCGTTGGCCCAGACCTGCAGGTTGGATATCTTGTCGGCGTCCTCGAGGAGTTCGCGGAAGTTATCGTCAAACTGAGGCTCCATGAGCGTCATTTCACCCAGGATGACGTCTCCGCTGCTGCCGTCAAGCGTGAGGAAGTCATCCTTTTTGACGGTGACGTCGCCGACGGTGAAGGTACCGGCGGCAAGGTCGATCTTAACGGACTCCGCACCGGATACGCAGGGTTTGCCGAGGCCGCGGGCGACGACGGCCGCGTGGCTCGTCATGCCGCCGTGGCTGGTAAGGACGCCCTGGGCCGCAAAGAGGCCGTGAATGTCGTCGGGCGTCGTTTCGGGACGGACAAGGATGACCGCCTCGCCTTTGCCGCCGCGCTCAGCGGCTTCGTCGGCGTCGAAGACGACTTTACCGACCGCCGCGCCCGGAGAAGCGGGAAGTCCTTTTACGATAACGTCGCGTTTCGCCTTCGGGTCGATCTGCGGGTGAAGCAGCTGTTCTACCTGTTCCGGCGCGACGCGGGAGACGGCGGTCTCCGCGTCGATGAGTCCCTCGTGGAGCATGTCCATCGCAATCCTCACCGCCGCCGCCGCGGTACGTTTCCCGTTTCTGGTCTGGAGGATGTAGAGCTTTCCTCTCTCAACGGTAAATTCTATATCCTGCGCGTCGCGGTAATGAGTCTCAAGCAGCTTCGCGATGCGGTGGAATTCTTTGTAGACCTCGGGCATCGCCTCGGCGAGCGAGGCGATTGGAACAGGCGTGCGGATACCCGCGACGACGTCCTCTCCCTGCGCGTTGATGAGGTATTCCCCAAAGAGTTTGTTTTCGCCGTTCGACGGGCTTCTCGTGAAGCAGACGCCGGTACCGCAGTCGTCTCCGAGGTTTCCGAAGACCATCGTCACGATGTTCACCGCCGTGCCGTATTCGGCGGGAATGTTGTTTATCTTGCGGTAGG
>CAKSWL010000273.1 GCA_934511335.1 uncultured Cloacibacillus sp.
ATCTCCGTTCGACTTGCATGTGTTAGGCACGCCGCCAGCGTTCGTCCTGAGCCAGGATCAAACTCTCCGTTTGATTCTGGAATCTCTCTCGCTGGAATTGTTTTGCTTGATTCTTTTTATTCCTTATGCACTGTATTCTATTGACATGGTTCGTGCCGCCGTTTCCGATTTCATGGTGCCTCGTATCGGCGACAGAAGGTAGTATATTACGGATTGCTAAAAATTGCAACCCCCTTTTTAAAAAATTTTTGTATCACTTTGCGGAGTATTTTTATCCCACGGCAATCACACTATGTGAGGCATCTTACCAGCCCCGCGTTTAAGGGCGGCAAACACAAAATGGACTTGAATATCAGCGCCCGGACGACGGACGCCAGCGGACGCCGATGTTATATCGCATATATGGCGCGGCACAGCCGGAAAAATATCGATGTATGATATAATGTTTTTGTATGTACGATCAATTTCGGAGGTAAAGCAAAGAATGTACCATAAGAAATGTAACGACACGGACTTCTCTCTGGAACATAAGACAAAGAAAAAGAAGTCCTTTGTCTTTTCTCTATTTTCAACGCTTGCCTTGCTGACCGCCGTCATCGGGGCAGGGACCGCCGTCGCGTCGATTTTTTTCCTGAAGGAAATTACGTCCACGCTGCCCTCTTATCAGGATATCTTGAATCACGAGCCCAGTCTGGCAACGACGGTGTACGACCGCAACGGCAAGGTTGTCACCCAACTTTTTCAGGAGAACAGGACCTGGGTAAAGCTTGACGCGATATCGCCGTGGATGGTCAAGGCGGTCCTTGCGGCGGAGGACGACTCTTTCTATGAGCATTCGGGAATCAGGCCGGTCGCCATAGTCCGCGCGCTGCTCGTGGATATTTTTCACAGAGGCGCAAAACAGGGTGCAAGCACGATAACGCAGCAGCTGGCGAGAAATCTTTTTCTCTCTAATGAGAAGACTATCATCAGAAAGGCCAAGGAGGCCGTTCTGGCTCTGCGTCTTGAAAGGATATACACCAAGGATCAGCTGCTTGAGATGTATCTGAACACTATTTATATGGGGCACGGCGCTTACGGTGTAGAGGCCGCTTCAAAGGCGTATTTTGCAAAGGCCCCGAGAAATCTTGCGATCGATGAATCGGCGACGCTTGCCGGGCTTGTCGCGGCTCCGGAAAAATATTCCCCTTTCAGGAATGAAAAAAGTTCGCAGACAAGGAAGGCCTATGTCATGCGCCGGATGCTGGACCTTGATTGGATCTCCAAGGACGATTACGACATCTATATCGACAAGAAGCCCGCGCTTGCTGAGCGTACGGCGCGGACTAATTCGCTATCTCTTGAGGGCGCCCCCTATTTCGTCTCCTATATCCTCTTCAAGCAGCTGCTTCCGACATACGGTACTGACCGGATTTACCGCGGCGGCCTCAAGGTGCATACGACGCTTGACGTCGACCTTCAAAAGAAGGCGGAGGCGATCGTCTCAAAGATGCCGCACGAGGGCGCGCTTGTCGCGCTGGACCCAAATACGGGAGAGATTCTGGCAATGGTCGGCGGACGGAATTTTGACAAGAGTAAGTTTAATCGCGCTACTCAGGCCTATCGCCAGCCCGGTTCCGCCTTTAAGCCAGTCGTCTACACGGCGGCGCTCGAACAGGGCTATCGCGCTGTGGATCACATTCTCGACGCTCCGCTGCTGTTCCCCAACGGGTGGGCTCCCGGAAATTACACTTCTAATAAGTATGATGGCGAGATCACTCTCTTTACCGCGCTCGCGAAATCGATCAACACGTCGGCGGTGCGCCTCGCACAGATCGACGGCGTCGGGCGCGTCACGGATATTGCGCGCCGCATCGGTATTACCACCCCCTATCTGCCCGACGATCTTTCGGTAGCGTTGGGGACCGCGAGCCTCACGCCGCTTGAGATGTTGGTCGCCTATGCCACTTTTGCAAATAACGGCTACCGGGTGGAGCCTTACGCAGTAAAGGAGATACTTTCCCAGCGCGGCGAGTCGCTGGAGCAGAACGGCCCTAAGCTGACCAACGCCATATCTCCCACTACCGCCGTATCGATGCGCTCGATGCTCGAGCAAGTCACGAGCTGGGGGACCGGCACGCGGGCCAATATCCCAAATTATGAAACTTTCGGCAAGACCGGTACGACGAATGACTGGACCGACGCCTGGTTCGTCGGCGGCGTTCCAGGTCTTGTCGTGGTCGTCTATGTGGGGAACGATAACTACAAGCCGCTTGGAGGGCGCTCCACCGGCGCGGTCGCGGCGCTTCCGGTATGGAAGGAGTTCGTATCTTACGCGGTAACGAAGATGAACCTTCCTTCAACTTTCTCTATCCCCGGCGATGCCGAGGTTGAATCTGTAAGGGTCTGCAAGACTACCGGCTTCATCGCCGCCGAGGGCTGCCCTGCCACGACGCTTCTTCTGCCTCAGGGACATGCCCCTTCTTCAGCGTGCCCATGGCACGGAGGTTCGCTCTCGGCGGCGCGGGCCGACGACAACGCGCCGCAGCTCCTGCTGGCACCGATCGACGACGAGGCCGCCGCCAACAAGTATGTATTAAAGCTCGGCGGAGAGTCTTCGCCACTTCATGACGAGGCTTCCGGCCTGCCAGCAGGCCCGGAGGAACCGGCGCCAATACCGCAGAAGAAGGCCTCCGACAAGGAGCCCGTCAAGCTGCCAAGCGCATCCGCCACCCCCTATAAAAATGACCCCAGCCAGCAGACGGATATGGAGGCCAAATATCAGGAGCTGTTAAAGAAGTATAAAATTATCGAATAGATATTTGCGTAAATATAGAAATAAGGCCGGAGCACACAAAACTCCAGCCTTATCCCGTTTATTCAGTGTCTTTATATCTTCGGTTTCGGCCAGGGGCTCGGGACAAAGGTCTCCTGGAAGAGGTGAAGCGCGTAGCGGTCTGT
>CAKSWL010000274.1 GCA_934511335.1 uncultured Cloacibacillus sp.
ATGCCGTGGCCCGCGATTATCGGCGGCGTCATCTGGTATGCAGTGATGAAGACTACGAAGTATGTTTCGGTGGCCTCCATGACGGGGCTCCTTGCCGCGGCCGGTCTTACGGCCTGTTTCGGCATGCCGCGCCCCTATACCGTCGCCTCGTTTTTCCTCGCCTTTCTCTCGATATGGCGCCACCGGGCGAATATCGCGCGCCTAAAGAAAGGGACGGAGTCAAAGGTCAAATCTTAGGCGGCTCTCGGCCCTGCCTCCGCGCAGATTCGCCTTTTCAGCTCTTCCGGCCGATATGCGCAGCAGCGCCCGCGGATTTTTGATGATATACAACGAGGCCGCCGGTTGGTTTTCGCCCCGGCGGCCTCTTCATGCCCGCATATTCTGTTTGGTGCTCAGTTTAGCAGGTCCGCACCCTTTACCACGTAGTCGACGCCGGACCACACGGTGAGGATGACGGCGATCCACATAACCGCCATTGCATAGGGGATATTGAAGATAAGCATTATGATCCCCACTATCTGGGTAACCGTCTTGAGCTTGCCGCCTTTGGAGGCGGCGATCACCACGCCCTCGGACGCGGCTACCATCCGCAGCCCAGAAACGATGAATTCGCGCGAGACGATGACGACGACCATCCAGGCCGGAAAGCGGTGAAGCTCGACAAGCGCCGTCAGCACGGCGATCACCAGTATCTTGTCGGCGAGGGGGTCGATAAATTTCCCCATATTCGTCACGAGGTTTCTCTTGCGCGCGATATGACCGTCGGCGGCGTCGGTTATCGAGGCGATGATGAACACGAGCCCCGCGATGAGGTCTCCGATGTTGACGCCCTCAATGAATCCGAACTGCGTCCGCAGGGTCAGGAAGACCAAGATGACGGGCACGAGGAATACCCGCGACAGGCTCAGCATATTAGGCAGGTTCCATGGTGATGGCATGGCAAAGATCTCCTCCGTAAAGCGTTGTTATACTGCTCGATGTTACGTGATCCAAGATGATACGTTATTGATATTTATAACATAAAAATCTCTTTTTGGCACATAAAAAAACCGGAGGCGGGGAATTTGCCCCTCCCGCCTCCGTTGATATATCTATTTTTTGCATATTAGTATAATTCTTTGGTGGCGACGATATCCGTATCCGTCCCGCAGACTCCTTTGATCATGACGTCTCCGATGTGGACGGGGAGCTGGGCTCTCGCCGCCCTGATCTCCGCGAGGCATTCAAAAATCTTTTCCTTGGCTATCGGCTGGGAAGTCTTGACGGAGAGCGGCATTTTGCTGCCGACAGCCTCCATCAGCGAGGTGACCATGCGCGTGGGGCGCGTCAGCTCCTCCTCCGCGTATTTTTTGCCGATATTGCAGCTCTGCCCGCTGATGGATACTATGTCCCCGTCCTTTATCTCCGCCGTTATCTGACAGCCCATCGGGCAGCCTATGCAGGTCAGCTCCCTTATCATGACCGTACCTCCACGCTGACGGTTATCTCCTCAGCTTCGGGATGTTCTTTGAGCAGCGCCGTGTCGAATTTCAGAGAGACCATCTCTCCGGGAGCCAGTATGCGGTGCCTTTTTGAAATCATCTTCTTCCCTCCGGCCTCCGCCACCACGGAGGCGTCTTTATAAACGCCGCGCGGCCTGAACATCATCGTGACCTCTCCCTGCGCGGTGCGCGATATGTACTGCGGCACGACGCCCATGACCCCCGGTCCGGAGGAGACGGCGATTTTATCTCCGCCGCTTGGCAGCTCTCCCTTGATATAGCGCCAGGCGTTCTCTCCCGCCTTTGCCGCCTCTTCGGAGACGAAGTCTACGAGGTCGTGAACGTGGAGGACGTTGCCGCAGGAGAAGATGCCGTCGACGGAGGTGTGCAGCGATTCATCGACGACCGCGCCGTTCGTCGCTCCGGAAATATCGACGCCGGCCATGGAAGAAAGTTCGTTTTCCGGTATGAGGCCGACGGAGAGCAACAGCGTGTCGCATTCGTAATATTTTTCCGTACCGGGGATCGGCTTGAGCTTTTCATCCACCGCCGCCACCGTGACGCCCTCAAGGCGTTCCCGCCCCGCGATGTCGACTATGGTGTGGGAGAGCAGCAGCGGGATGCCGTAGTCGTCAAGGCACTGGACGATATTTCTTTTCAGGCCGGCGGAGAAGGGCATCAGCTCCACGCAGGCCTTTACCTCCGCGCCCATGAAGGTCATGCGGCGCGCCATGATAAGGCCGATGTCGCCCGAGCCGAGGATCATCGCCTTTCTGCCGGGCATAATGCCCTCCATGTTGACGAAACGCTGCGCGGTGCCGGCGGTGTAGATGCCGGAACAGCGCCATCCCGGGATGCCGAGCGAGCCGCGGGGCCGTTCGCGGCAGCCCATCGCGAGGACTACTGCCTTGGCCTCTATCTCCTCAAGCCCAGCCGTCCGGCTGACGCAGGTGATTTTTTTATCTTTGGTGATGCCGATCACCATCGTGCCGCAGCGGTAGGGGATGTTATATTCGATTATCTTGTCGATGTACCGCTGTGCGTATTCCGGCCCTGTAAGCTCTTCCTTGAATGTGTGGAGGCCGAAGCCGTTATGGATGCACTGTTTCAGAATGCCGCCGAGACAGTCTTCGCGCTCTAGGATGAGGATGTCGCGGCATCCCGCCTCGTAGGCGGCCGCCGCGGCGGCAAGGCCGGCGGGACCGCCGCCGATGATCGCCAGCTCCGCTTTACTCATGGTGCGACGCCTCCCTTTCAAAAAGATAATGCGAGAGCAGCTTGGAGGCGCCGGCGGATTTTGTCACTTCGAGCGGGTCAAGCCCCAGCTCTTCGCAGAGGATCTCAATCGTCCTTGGCGTGCAGAAGCCGGCCTGGCAGCGTCCCATGCCAGCTCTGACGCGCATTTTGACGCCGTCTACGGTCCGCGCGCCGACGGGGCGGCGTATCGCCTGGCGTAT
>CAKSWL010000275.1 GCA_934511335.1 uncultured Cloacibacillus sp.
TCCTGCGGGAGGGCCTCGTCGTCCGGAGTCTTTTTCCGCCGCCTCACATCTTTACGGACGATGCGCTCAAATTCTTTTCCCGGCATAGCTCGAAAATAGTAAAATCCCCGAATCATATCACAGCCGACGGCGCGCAGGAAATCGGCCTGTTCCTTATATTCCACGCCTTCCGCTGCGGTCCTGATATTGAGCTTCCTGGCGAGGGATAACCGGGGCCGAAATCGTCCATATACTTATCTCCTCGCGCCGCCGGCGCTTGAGCTCCCCGTCATAGACGATAAAGCCGCCCCCCTAAGCGGGATGCGGGTTCAACAGAGGTTGGAAATAACGAAAAAAAGCAGCGCCGCCAATAATATCCCCTGCGTCGTCAGGCTTAAGACCAAAGGCGCGTCCCGGTAAATACCTCCCTCTTTCAACGCCTCCCTCCGATGGCGGCGCGAGAGCCACAGGCAAAGGGCGAAGCTGAACGGGCTCGCGGCGGCGGCCGCCCCGAAAAGGGCGATGAGGGGATAACCGTAACGGAAGAGGAAGGCGGAGAGAACGCCGGTTCCTCCGGCCGGCAGGTAAGCCGCGGCGGCCGCCGCGAGGAAGAGGCCCGTCAGGACGGCGCTGACCAGCGAATAGGCGACCGGTGCTAAAAATGTGAAACGCAGGTATTTTTTCACGGCATATAAAACGGAGAGACTTAATTTGCGCCGTCTCGCCGGATTCTCATTTTTCCCCGCTCAGTCCATCCAGCGATGCCGGTTTTTGAGGAAGATATGCTGGAGGTTCTGCGCCACGGGGCCGGGGCGTCCGCCGCCTATCTGCCGGGCTCCTACGCGCACGACGGGAAGTATCTCCTTGACCGTGCCGGTGATGAAAGCCTCGTCCGCTTCGGCGAGTTCGCTTTCAAGCGGGCAGCGCTCCTCGACCTGAAAGCCGTTTTCCCGCGCGAGGGTGATGATGATGTCGCGGGTCACGCCCTTGAGCACTTTGCCGACGGGCGCCGTGATGATCTTTCCCCCCTTACAGAGGAAAAAGTTGCTGCTCATCGCCTCGGTGATCTCTCCCTCCGGGGTGATGTAGAGCGTCTCAAAATTGACCCTCTGGGCCTTTGAAAGGGGAATGAGCCCGAATAGATAGTTGGTGCTCTTTATGAGCGGGAAAGGACGCGCGACGTGGTTCGGCTCAAGCGCGATGCCGTTTCTCTTTTCATCGTCAGTCGGTTTGTGAACTTCGTCGAAGATGACGAAAAACCGGGGGCTGGGGAAGCTTCCCTTGTTGTTCACGTCTCCGCCGGTGATATAAGGCTTCACGAGACCGTCAAAATTCTTGTCGTCCAGCAGCGCGATGCCCTCACGGATGATCTCCGGCAGCCTTTTGATGATCGGCTCCGCCATGATGCCGGAACCGGCGGCGCTGCCGGCGAGCCTCTCGAGATGCTGCGCCATGGCGAAGGGAGCACCTTCATATATCCTGACCGATTCGAAAGCGCCCACGCCGCGCTGGATCGCCATATCCGTCAGAGGCAGAGCGCATTCCGTAATGGGGGAGAACTTTCCGTTGTAATAACAAATTGCCAAAGCCTATACCCTCTTTCAAACTGATTATACCTTCGTAATTTTACTTTTAGAAGTATAACTCTAAAACACGGATAGACAAGAGATATTTTTCCGCCTCAAGGAGGTTGTGAACGACAAATCTGCCCCGTTTCACAAATGGGGTAAAAGGCGGGGCCGTATATTTTTACGAAACGATAACGTATAATTGCAGCAGCCGCCGCATACAAGATAAAAATCACGCCGCTCCCTCGCGGCGGCGTCGGCGGAGGATATATTTAGGCGGCGAACCGTGCCGCGTTCGACAAACATACGCCTCGCGCACGGCCGGCGGGAGTCTTTGCGAAAAAAAGGAGCCTGATGATGAAAAAATCGTATGGTGAGCTCAGAAAATGGGGCTGCGACGTCGACGGAGCTTTGGAACGGGTGGTCGGCGACGAAGAGCTGTATCGGGACTGCCTTCAGAGCATCGCCCGCGACGAGGCTTTTTTTGCGCTGGGGGACGCTTTGCGCGCCGGCGACGTCGGCAGGGCCTTCGACCACGCCCATACCTTGAAGGGGGTGCTCGCCAATCTTGGCCTGACGCCCCTCTATGACATCGTCGTGCGCATCGTGGAGCCGCTTCGCGTGAAGAGCGCCGACGGCGTTATGGAAGAGTACAAAAAACTGCTCGCGGCCCGCCAACGGTTGGAGACGATGATAAAAGTTATGTCAACTAAATAAAATATATAGGTTGACATAGCTTTAAAAGGTATGCTAAATTTTTCCGGAAGAAAATTTTCTTGTGGGAGGATTTAGTGATGTCAAAGAGCAGTCTTGATACCAGGCAGATGGTGTTGTGCGCCCTCTTTACCGCGCTTATCGCGGTGGGAGCGCGGATAAATGTGCCTCTGCCGGTCGTTCCGTTCACGCTTCAATTTCTCTTCACCACGCTTGCGGGGCTCCTTCTCGGCGGCCGCCTCGGCGCGCTCTCCGTCGCCGTCTATCTGGTCCTCGGTATCGCGGGCGTTCCCGTCTTCACCGAAGGCGGCGGCCCGGCCTACGTTTTGAAGCCCTCGTTCGGTTACCTGATCGGATTTATGGCGGGGGCCTGGCTTACGGGAAATATCGCCTCCTTCGAGCATCCGCTCGGCTTTCGGAGGGCCCTGGCCGCTGCGGCCTCCGGGCTTGCCGCCGTCTATCTCTGCGGCATGACTTACTGCTGGCTGATCTCAAATTTCGTCCTCGCGCAGCCGTTGTCCTTCGAGACGCTCTTTATCTGTTGTTTCCTGCTCGCCGTGCCCGGCGACATCCTGCTGTGTTTTGCCGGCGCGCTGCTTGCGGCGCGCCTCTCGGAGAGGAGCCCGCTGCGTTATGCGCGTCCTTGAGGCT
>CAKSWL010000276.1 GCA_934511335.1 uncultured Cloacibacillus sp.
GCAGAGCGCAGCGGTCGGCGTCCTGCAGGAGTCTTTGCGGGAGGGATCGCTGGGGCACGCCTACCTTTTCTCAGGGCCGCGCGGATGCGGCAAAACCTCCGCCGCGCGCTTGGTGGCGAAGTCGCTGGACTGTCTGAATAGGGGCGCGGACTGCGAACCCTGCGGCGAATGCGAAAACTGCCGCGCCATCGCCGCCGGCGAACATCTTGACGTTATAGAGATAGACGGAGCCTCGAACCGCGGAATCGGAGAGATACGCGACCTCAAGAGCCATGTGAGCCTCAAGGCGCTTTCCGCCTCCTATAAGGTCTACATTATAGATGAGGTACACATGCTTACCGACGCGGCCTTCAACGCGCTGTTGAAGACGCTGGAAGAGCCGCCAGCGAACGTGGTCTTTCTGTTGGCGACGACCGAGCCGCATAAGGTCCCCGTGACGATACGCTCGCGCTGTCAGCACATACCCTTTCACCGGATCACGATCGCCGACACGGTGAATCGGCTTAAATATGTCTGTTCGCAGGAGGATATAGAGGCCGACGAAGAGGCCGTCTGGGAGATCGCCCGTCAGGCCGACGGCGCTCTGCGCGACGCGCTGTCGCTTACTGAACAGGCGGTAGCGCTCGGGCGCGGCAAACTCTCTTTGGAGAGCGTCCGTGATCTGACGGGGGGCAGCAGCCGCGCGGAGCTGGAAAAATGGGTGACGCAGCTGCGCGCCGATCCGCAGGGGGCGGCCTGCGCGCTTCACGCGATTATGGCGCGGGGCATCTCGTCCGAGAGGTTGTGTGAGGCGCTCTTCGTGCTCTTCCGCGACCTCTGGCTGTATTGCCTGTGGCAGGATAAGGCGCTTGAAGCGCTCGAGACTTCCAGCGCGGAGCGTGATTATCTGGCCGCGGAGTCTCGGCATTGGGATCGGGAGAAGCTGCGGGCGGCCTGCACGCTTTTCAGCAGGCTTTTGCCGCGCACGCATTACGGGATGAAGGGCGATATTTTCAGCGGCCTTATATTTATGGAGCTGCAGGGCATCCTAAGCGGCGAGATGCTGCCGCCGCAGCCCCAGCAGAGAAGAGAGCCGGCGCCCGCGCCGAGGCCGCACGCGGAATTTTCCGCCGCTCCTGCGCCCCAGACGCCGCCGCGCGATCAGCTTTCACCCGCGGAAGATTTAAGGACGCCGCCGAATGAGGAGCCGCCCCCCGCGCATCAAGAGCGCGCTCCACAAAAAGCGCCGCCCGCTCCGGCGCCGACCTGGTCGGCTACCTCAACTACATCCACCCGTACCGGGTGCAGATCCTGGGCGATACTGAATTTTCGCGGCTGATCGGCAGTCTGTCCTCCGACTGGCTCCCGATTGCCGCCGCGCTGCTGCACGCGGAACTCTCGCGCCGCGAGGGCACGCTGACGGTGACCTTTGATAAGCCGATGCCGGCGAAAAACTTCCTCTCGATCCAGCATAACCGCAATACGCTCACCTGCGCCGCGGCGAAACTGTGGGGGATCGCCGGTGAAAATACGCCGCCGCCTGTAAGCGAGCCGGATGAACCGGCTCTGGAAAAGGCGCCGGCCGCTGTGCCGGAACGGGAAGCGGACGAGCCGAACGCGTCCCAGTCGCTTACCTCGCACATCCTGAGACTGGCAGGCGCGGAGGTCCTATATATAAAGAGCGTCCACGCGACTGAAGACGAATCTGAGGGAAATGAATAAAGATGGACAAGCCTTTCGTACACCTTCACGTACATAGCGAGTACAGCCTGCTCGACGGAGCCAACAGGTGTTCCGACCTCGCCGCGACGACGCGCGACATGGGAATGAACGCCGTCGCGCTGACGGACCACGGAGTTATGTTCGGCTGCGTGGAGTTTTACAATAAGTGCAACGACGCCGGTGTGAAGCCGATACTCGGCTGCGAAGTCTATGTGGACCCGAACGGCCACACCTGCCGCGAGGAAAAGGGGCAGAATCACCTGATCCTGCTTGCCGAAAACGAGGAGGGATATTACAACCTCACAAAACTCGTCTCTATCGCGAACACCGACGGCTTTTATTACAAGCCGAGGATAGATCACGACCTGCTCGCGCGGTACAGCAAAGGGCTCATCTGTTCTTCCGCCTGCCTCGGCGGCGAGATACCGCAGTTTATAATACGTAACGACATGGAGAACGCCTACAAACGCGCGGAACTCTATCGCGACATAATGGGCAAGGATAACTTTTTTCTGGAGGTACAGTCGAATATCATCCCCGAGCAGGCCCTGGTGAACAAGACGCTCGTCGAGATGTCAAAGAAGCTTGAAATACCGCTGATCGCGACAAACGACGCGCACTATCTGAAGCGCGGCGACGCGGAGTGGCACGATATCCTGCTCTGCGTTCAGACGGGAAGCATCGTCACCGACGAAAAGCGTTACCGTTTCACGGGCAGCGACTATTACTTCCGTTCGCCGGAGGAGATGTGGCAGATTTTCGGCAGCGAGCTTCCCGATTCGCTGATCAACACCCAGAGGATCGCGGACCGCTGCGCGGTGAAGCTGAATACGGGCCATTATTACCTTCCGGAATTTCCCCTGCCGCCGGGAGAAACCCTTTCGACGCACCTGCGCAAACTGGCCGCCGAAGGGCTTCGCCGCAGGCTCAAAACGGAGGAGCCGCCGCAGGAGTATCTCGAACGCCTGGCCTATGAGCTGAAAATAATCGAGCAGATGGATTTTCCAGGCTACTTCTGCATCGTCTCAGACATCATCACGGCGGCAAAGGCCCGCGACATCCCGATCGGCCCGGGCCGCGGTTCGGCGGCGGGTTCGCTCGTCGCCTACTCGCTGGGCATAACCGACCTTGACCCGATAAAATATGATCTGCTCTTTGAACGCTTCCTCAACCCGGAACGCATCAGCATGCCTGATAT
>CAKSWL010000277.1 GCA_934511335.1 uncultured Cloacibacillus sp.
CTTATAGTTATACCTCTGCCCGTTAGAGGAATACAGGTAGTTTTCTCTAATATCAGGCTCAGCAAAAACTTCGTTTTATCCAAACGTGGAGCGGCCAAAAATCCATCGCACATACAAACTCGATTGGTGGGTATGGTTGAATCGGCGATATTTCTAAGAAGCCGCTGATTAGCTGAAAATCAGCCGGAGAGCTGAAATCTATGATGTAGTGCGGATCGGCTGGTTGTCTGTCTGATGTGCAGGGCGCTGAGAGGGCGGCTTCAAAGCGCCGCGCAAGGCCTATATCGATATGCCTTGCGCAGCGGCCGGGGCCCGCCCGTGGCGCATGCGACGCATCTGATCAGCGGCTCCCTAAAAAATAATATAAAGAGGCGGTCAAGAGATGGGAATGGATAAAGAGAAAACTGACAACAGGCTTCTTGTTGCCGCTGCAGCATATCTATTTTACTGGCCTTTTCCCGCTCCGCGGCGGCGGAGGCGGCGGACTGCTGATTAGGAGGTTTTCGCGGAGCGCAAGCGAGGGAAATGTCAAATAGCGGCCGCCGCAGCTTTTAATGCCCTCCGCCCGCCGGGGCATGACAAAAAGCCGCGCCCGCGGCTCTGCGAAGAGGCGGGCGCGGCGGGCTTTCAGATCCAATGTTTGCCGGAGGAGAAGAGCGGGTGCGGCTCGATGCGGAAACAGCCCCGCGGTGAGGAGGAATAATAATCGAACCCCTCTCCGCCCTCCGCGTAATTCTCAAAATAGAGGTCGAAGCCGTTGCGGTTAAGCGCGACGAAGGCGTCCTCGAACGATTTGAAACAGAGCTGGTCAAAGACCACCGCCGTTTCCGTCGAGAAAAAGACGCTCGCCTCGTGCGGGAGCTCGGATTCCGTAACAAAGGCCCAGACCTCGTCCTGCGTGCCGAGCTCCTTCACCCACCAGCGGCAGCCGCCGGGGTCCAGCCTCATGAGGTCGTACGGCATACCGTTATCGGAGGGCCTGCCATCCGCGCTCTCTCTGCCGCAGCAGAAGAAGTTATAACGCGCGTCCAGATATTTTTTGTTGAACTCGTCGACGACCTTTATCGCCTCCTGCGGCATGAGGATGTTCAGCAGCGTCACCCAGCGTTTCGATATGGGGCCGTAGAAGGCTTCGGCGATCGCGCCCGCGATGCAGGCCTGTGTGTCCGAATCGCCGCCGAGGGAGATGGCGTTGCATAGCGCGTCCTCGTAAGATTCTGATTCTAAAAAGGCGATGATCGCCTCGGGGACGCTGCCCTGACAGGAGGAATCGAAGACATATTCGGGGCGGATCGCCTCAAGCGTCCGGCTGAGGTCATAGCCAAATTCGCCGGCGACGTAGCTTCTGATCTCCTCCTTGCTCTTGCCGGTCCGCGCGAGAAAGACGGCGGACGCGACGGCGCAGGCGCCCTTAACGCCCTCCGGATGGTTGTGGCTCGGGGCGGCGCTCTTTTTGGCCTCCGCAAGCACCTCGTCGAGGCTCTCAAAAGCCCAGCCGACGGGGGAGACCCTCATCGCGGAGCCATTGCCGTAGCTCTCTCCGGCCTTGTCGCTGTCGGAGAGGCACCAGCGGTAAAATTTCTGCCCGTAGCCCGCGTTCGGGTAGGAGCGGCCCCAATATTTAAAGACGGGCATGTAATCATAGCCGTGGAGAAGGGCGTCCGCCGTCGCAACGGTCAGCACGGAATCATCCGTGAAGCGGCTCTTCTCCGAGATAAAATCAAAATCTTTGGATTTGTGCGGGGCCCGTTCAAAGACGGAACCCACGATGTCGCCGATCAGCGCGCCTAACATCTATATCATCACTCGCCTATTCAAAAATTCAACAGTGACATATATTATACTACAGCCCTTTCTGTTCGGGACGCTCAAAGGGATCGCCAAGATGGGCGGCGTCCCCCATCAAAAGCATCCGCGGCGCAAGCCCCTCTCTGACCTCTACCACGGTAATGCTGCAGTTAGGCACCTGAAAGCGGAAAAAGCTGGATAGCGGCGCGCCGAGCCAGTAGCAGAGCAGTACTTTGATCACCGCGTCGTGCGAGGCAAGCAGCACGTCGCCCTGGTATTTTTTGGCCGCCGCCTCGACGGCGGGCGCCGCGCGCCGCAGGATATCCTCAAGTTTCTCGCCGCCCGCTCCGGGCATCGTCACCGTTTCGGGGGCGGTGTGCCATTTATGGAGCTCCGCGGGCCATTTCGCGGCGATTTCGTCGGCGAGGTGCCCCTCCCAGTCGCCGTGATTTATCTCCGAGAGCGCCGGCACCGTTAAGAATTCGCCGTATTCGCACCGTGCCGCGGCGCGTTCGGCGGTCTTTACTGCGCGCGCGAGGGGACTCGTCAGCACCGCCGCGAACCTGTGTCCCGCGAGCCGTCCGCCGAGCATGTCGGCCTGCGCCAGCCCCCTTTCGTTGAGGTCGGTATCCTGCTGCCCCTGAAAGCGTCCCGCGACGTTCCAGGCCGTTTCGCCGTGCCTAATCACAAAAAACCGCATCGCCTATCCCGCCTTTGTAAAATCTACGGTCGTGACCCAGAGCATATCGCCGTTTTTCACGAGCTCGCTGCGCAGCTCGTCGTCCGTCTCGCCGTCGATCTCCAGCGCGCCGAGCGCGAGGCCGCTGCACTCCTTGCGTCCGAGGGCGAAGTTCGCGATGTTGACGCCCGCCGCGCCCAAGACGCTGCCGATCTTGCCGATGACGCCGGGACGGTCGTGGTTCTGGAAGATGAGCAATTTGCCGCTGGGCACAAAGTCCACCCAGTAGTCGTTGACGCGGACGATGCGCTGGCGTCCCTCTTCGGTGATCGTCGCCAGCAGCGATACCGTACCCTTTTCCGTCTCCAGCTCCGCCTCGATGGTGTTCTTGTAAGTCTTGGACTCGCCGCAGCTCTCGTCTAT
>CAKSWL010000278.1 GCA_934511335.1 uncultured Cloacibacillus sp.
GGCCCCGCCGGAACGTGGGCGACGTTGAAGCGCGCGAGGCGCAGGACGCCGCAGAGGGCGAAGAAGGACGCCGTAAGCGGCCCCCAGATGCCGCTCTCCACGCCAATATAAGCGTTGTAGATGAGGAAGGCGGGGGCGACGCCGAAGCTGATCGCGTCCGCGAGGCTGTCCAGCTCCTCCCCAAAGGCGCTGCTGCCGCCGAGGCTGCGGGCGACGCGGCCGTCCATTACGTCGAAAAATACCGCGAAGCAAATCAAAAGAGCGGCCGGAATAAAGCGCTCATGGGCGGTAAGGATCAGCGACGATACGCCGCAGAAGACGCTGCCGCTCGTTATCATATTGGGAATTATCGTCTTGATGGGGATGTTATTCACTTTTCTGTCTACTTTTCTCATTTTTTACACACTCCTATTATACTGTGCCCGGCAAGCACCTGGTCGCCGATCTTAACATTAGGCGTGATCCCCGGAGGAAGGTATATATCCACCTTCGATCCCATCTTTATCATACCATATCTGCCGCCGATCGGCACTACGTCGTCCATGCGGACGCGCAGCACGATTCTTCTGGCCAGTATACCGGCGATCTGCACCAGCAAAAAGCGCCCAAACTCTGACTCCGCCCCTACGTACAAACGCTCATTCAGCTCCGAGGCCTTCGGGGCGAAGGCAAACCATTTTTTGCCTGGGACATATTTTATATATTTGACCGCGCCCGCCGTCGGAAAGCGGTTGACGTGAACGTTGAAGGCGTTCATGAAAATGCCGATCTTAACCGCGCGGCCGACATACTCCTGTTCGGCCTCCTCGATCTCGACGACCTTGCCGTCCGCGGGGCTCAGGAAATCGCCGCGCGCAAGAGCGCGCTCCGGAGCACGTTCGGGATCGCGGAAAAACCAGACGACGACGCAAAAGGGGACAAAGAGGCAGAGGGATATCCAGGGTGATATGAGCCATCCCCCCGCCATCATGAAAACGAGCGCCGCTATCATCGGATAGCCGTCGCGGGCAAGCTTCATGCGGCTATCCCTCTCCTTCGTCCTTACGGACGATGCTGATATCGGCCACGGTGTCTCCCTCGTCCAGCGTCACGACCATATAGCCGGTCGCCGTGCGGGAGAGCGTCGAAATCTCCTTCGCGCCGATACGCACCATGCGGCCCTTGCTGCTGATGACGATGATCTCCTCGTCCTCCTGGACGCCCCAGGCGCCGACGAGCGAGCCCGTCTTTTCGGAGAGTTTCATCGCGCGCACGCCGTAGCCGGCGCGATGGTGCTGGGTAAATTCGCCGTAGGCGGTGCGCTTGCCGATGCCGCGTTCGCTGATGAAGAGCACCTGACGGCCGTCGCTCACGACGTCGCAGCCGACGACGCTGTCGCCCTCGTCGAGGCGTATCCCGCGCACGCCCTGCGCCTGGCGGCCGAGCGGGCGGAACTCCTCTTCATTGACGCGCAGCGTCTGCCCCAGCGCCGTGGTGAGCAGCAGGTCGTCCGTGCCGCTGGTAGTGCGTACGCGCGCGATGTCGTCTCCGTCGGAGAGTCCGAGCACGCGGCGTCCGGCCCTCGTAAGCCCTTCGAGCTCCTCTACGGGGAGCCTCTTCGCCGTGCCCTGCTTCGTGACGAAAAATATAAACTTGGTCCCTCCGAGCTGGCTGTCCTTGATCGCTACGACCTTTTCCTCTTTTTCTAGGGTGATTATCGTCCCCACCAGCTTACCCTTGCCGGTCTTGGGCTCCGGCAGAGAGAAGCCGCGCACGCCGAAGACGCGCCCCTTGTTAGTGAAGAGGTAAAGTGTCCGATGCGTCGTGGTGGTGGCGATGATCGCGATCTCGTCCTCCGCCTTCGTCGCAACGCCCTTGACGCCCTTGCCGCCGCGCTGCTGTACACGGTAGTCCTGCAACGGCATACGGCGGATGTAACCGTCGCGCGAGAGGGCGACGACGATATCCTCTTCGGGGATGAGGTCTTCGTCGGCGACCTCGCCGGCGGCGTTTTCAATATCCGTGCGGCGCTTGTCGCTGTAATTTTTCTTGATCTCCAACAGCTCGTCTTTGACGACGGAGTCCAGTATCAGGTGGCTTGACAGGATGCTGTTGTAACGTTCGATATCCATCAGAAGCTGCGCCAGCTCGGCATCGAGCTTCTCGCGCTCAAGTCCCGTAAGGCGCTGGAGCCGCATATCGAGGATCGCCTGAGCCTGGATCTCGGTGAAGCCAAGCTCCTCGATGAGGTTGTTCCGCGCCGCGGCCGCCGTGTCGGAACCTCTGATGATGCGGATGACCTGATCGATAACGTCAAGGGCGCGAAGCAGACCTTCGACGATGTGGCGGCGGTCCTCCGCCTTGCGCAGGCGAAACTCCGTGCGCCGGCGCACCACTTCGCGGCGGTGGTCGAGGAATATCCGCACCAGCTCTTTAAGCGGCAGCTCCCTCGTCTCGCCGTTCACGATGGCGAGGTTTATCACGCCGAAGGTGCTTTGCAGCTGCGTGCGCGTATAGAGCTGACGCAGCACGAGGTTCGGGTCGGCGTCGCGCTGAAGCTCGACGACGATGCGCATTCCGTTTCTGTCGGATTCGTCGCGGAGGTCGGAGATGCCGTCTATTATGCCGCTCTGCACGCCCTTCGCGATGGTCTCTATGAAGTTGGTCTTATTGACCATATAGGGGATCTCGGAGATGATGATCGAACGTTTGCCTTTGCGTCCCTCTTCGACATCGACGCGCCCGCGGACGACGAGTCTGCCGCGTCCCGTACGGTAGGCGTCGATGATCCCCTCGCGGCCGAGGATGATGCCGCCGGTCGGGAAATCCGGCCCCGGCATGAGTGACATCAGCTCGCCCAGCTCGATCTCGGGGTTTTCGAGACTCGCGCAGCAGACGTCGACGGCCTCGC
>CAKSWL010000279.1 GCA_934511335.1 uncultured Cloacibacillus sp.
ATATACAACAAAAATGAATTCCTGTAAAAAGGAAAAATACAGATATGATAAAAGTTTTTCTATGCAAAAGGCGCCGGACGGCCGCTGTCCGTCCGGCGCCTGCCGTTTCCTGTTTTCGCGCGTATCCCTATCGGCCGCACTTCTTCAGCAGCTTCGCCCAGCTCTCGTCGGCGTCGCGCTGAGCTTCTTCTACCAGGTCAAGCCGTTCCGCGCCTTTTTTAAAGAGATGGACGTACCGGCCCTGCGCGCGGAGGAAATCCTCTATCGCGCGCGGCCTCTTCGGCTCGTAGGAAAGATGATATTCTCCGTTCACCACCTCGTAGATCGGCCAGAACTTACTGTCGGCGGCCAGCTGGCAGATGCTCACCTGGCTGGCGGGGTCTATCTTCCAGAACAGCGGACAGGGAACCAGCACGTTGACGAAGGCGGGCCCCGGCGTCTTTACAGCGCGTTCGACCTTCGTTATCAGGTCGAAGGGATCATGCAGCGAGGTCTGCGCGACGTAGGGGATGCCGTGCGCTGCGACGATCTCCGTGAGGTCCTTCGCGCGCTGGAGCTTGCCGGGGGCGGCGCTGCCCGCGGGCGAGGTGGTGGCGTTCGCGCTCTGCGGCGTCGCGCTCGAGCGCTGGGCCCCCGTATTCATATACCCCTGGTTGTTGTAGCAGATATAGGTAAAATCGTGTCCGCGCTCCAGCGCGCCAGACAGCGATTGAAGGCCGATGTCGTAGGTGCCGCCGTCCCCGCCGAAGGCGATGAACTTTATATTCTTGTCTATTTTGCCTTTTTTACGAAACACTCTGTAGGCGGCTTCGATGCCGGAGATGCCGGCGCCCGCGTTCTCAAAGGCGATGTGCATGAAGGGGACGCGCCACGCGCTGTAGGGATAGACGGTCGTCGAAACCTCCATGCACCCCGTCGCGGAAACGACGACCACGGGATCGTCGACGCCCATCAGCGCCTGCCGCACCGCCGTGGGCGCGCCGCAGCCTGGGCACATGCGGTGTCCCTGGGTCAGAGGGTTCGCCTTTTTCGTAAGTTCCTTTATATTAAGCGCGCCCATCGTCGTCACCCCGTTCAAGAAGCCCTATAAAACGCGCCTGCGCGCGGTAATCTCCGCCTAGCATTTTTTCAAAGACCGCTCTTGCGTCCTGCGCGTAGAAGTCGCGTCCGCCGAGGCCGAAAATATATTCCTGCACGCGCGGGCGCTCCTCTAAATTGTAAAGCACGCTCTTGACCTCCGCCGCGAGCGGCGCGGTCCCGCCGATGCTCGCGCTGCGGTCGAGCACCGCGACGCCCTTTTTGCCGCGCGCCAGCGAAAGCAGCTCTTCGCAGGGGAAGGGGCGAAAGAAACGCACGCGCAGCGCGCCGGCGCGGACGCCCTCCTCGCGAAGCTCGTCAACGACGTCCTTCACGACGCCGGCCGCCGAGGACATGATGACGATCAGATAATCGGCGTCCTCCGCGCGGTAGCTCTCAAGCGGCGCGTAACTGCGTCCGGTCTCTCTTTCCAGCACCGCCGCCAGTTCGCGGTAGACGGGGAAGACATTGTTCATCCCCTCCATCTGGCTGCGCTTGATCTCAAAATAATATTCCGACATGGTAAAAGATCCGTAGGAGACGGGGTTGTCCACGTCAAGCAGCGGATAGGCCGCACTCCTTTCGCCGACGAATTTTTTCACCGTTTCGTCGTCCAACAGCTCAACGGGCTCGTAGCAGTGGCTCGTGATAAAGCCGTCCTGACAGACGAAGACTGGAGTCAGCACACGCGGGTCCTCGGCGAT
This sequence comes from uncultured Cloacibacillus sp., assembly GCA_934511335.1. Taxonomy (GTDB): domain Bacteria; phylum Synergistota; class Synergistia; order Synergistales; family Synergistaceae; genus Cloacibacillus. Next base: position 1,782 of record CAKSWL010000279.1, read on the forward strand.
GCGCGTCGCAAGCAGCACGCTGTCATAGACCTCCTGCGCATCCTCACAGTATATCTGCACCCAGCCGGAATCCCGCTCCGGCATGCTGTCTGAGTGATCGCAGTGGATATTTACCGGCGCGCCCAGCGAACGGTTCACCAGGCCGAAGACGATCGGCGCGCGGAAGGAGGCGGCGATCGGGAAGATTTCGTGCATCAGCGCCACGCCGTTCGCGGAAGAGGCGGTCATCACGCGCGCTCCAGAAACAGAGGCGCCGACGCAGGCCGAGATGGCTGAATGTTCGCTCTCCACCGCGACATATTCGGAATCGACCTTGCCGTTGGCCACGAAGTCCGCAAAACGCATCGGGATCTCCGTGGAGGGGGTGATGGGATAGGCGGCGACGACGTCGGGATTTATCTGCCGCATCGCCTCGGCGAAGGCGAGATTTCCCGACGTCATGACCTTTTTCTTATTTGACATGCGCGCCGACCTCCCCTGGATGTTCGCCCGACGCCTGCGAAGCGTCGGCGAAAGACGATTCGGAACGCATCGTGATCGCCTTCGTCGGACAGAGCTTCTCGCAGAGGCCGCATCCTTTGCAGAAAAAGAGATTGACGCCGCAAACGCGATTGTCGGCGTTAAGTTCTATTGAATCGTCGGGGCACTGTATCCAGCACTTGAGGCAGGAGACGCACTTCTCACTGTCGATAAGGGGACGCATCGAGCGCCACAGCCCCGTCTGTACTTTGAGCGCGGAGGCGCCGAAGGCGACGGTGCCCGGCGGCACCTCCTGCCAGCATTGCGGTTTGCTCATGCGAACACCGCCTCCGTGCGCCCGCGGAGTATGGCGCGGCGGTTGGCCTCCAGCACCGGCTTCGGCAGCTTCGTCATTTTGCTCGTAAAATGGTTTACAAATGATTCCACGGGAACGTCGGTGAATACGTGCGACAGCGCGCCGAGCAGAGGGGCGTTCGGACGGTTCTGCCCAAGCTCTTCGAGCGTGATCTTCGTCGCGTCCACGACGAGCACGCGAGCCTTGGAGGTCACCCCGAGGCGGACGCGCAGCGCCTTGGCGTCCTCGGCGCTGTTCACCAGATAAACGGCGTCTTCGGTCGAGCCCTCGGTG
>CAKSWL010000280.1 GCA_934511335.1 uncultured Cloacibacillus sp.
TGCAGGTTCCTCAGGTGGAGGTGAGGATCACGGCGTCAACTCCGTCTTTTTTGAGCTGTTCGCCGATGGCGGTGCCGAACTTCTTCGCGTTGGCGATCGAGGTACCGTTGCCGACCGTCGTGAAGAAGTATCTGTAAAGTTTCTTGAAGACACCCTCTTTCTCCATCTCGCGGAGCACGTCGACGGGAAGGACTCTGTTCGGGTCGGCGTTCGCGTAGGTCGGGTCATATCCGCCGTGCGCCGTCGCGTAATGCTCGCCGTCCACCGTCTGTACGCCCTCGATGTCGTAGGCGCCAAACTTCATCGCGCTTGAGGATTCGATATGGTCGGGGTTGCCCTTCGGCACGATGCCGCCGGAGGTGACGAGCGCGATCGTCGCGTTTTTAAGGTCTTTGATGGCTTCGCCGGGGGCGACGCGGTCAAAGCTGGGCATCGGGTATTCTGTTGTGAATTCTTCGCCCTTGAGCTTTTTGACGAGCATTTCAACGGCGCGGTCGGCTCCGGGCTTGTCCTGGAAGAAGTTGACGCGCACGCCGCGGGGTATGTAGCCGGCCTCTTCGGGCGAGCCGGGGTTGCCGTTCGTCTCCAGAACTTTGAGGACGAGCTTCGCCATCGCGGGAACGGCCGTCTTGATGCCGCGCGCGCTGTCCGCCGTCGGAACGATGAATACGGATTTTTTGAACATGTCGGCTCCGGGGTTCTCCTCGTACATGCCGGAGATCGCGGGGATGCCGAGCTTCTTCTGTACCGCGTCGGCGACGCCGCCGGCGGCGGTGCCGTAACGTCCGGCATTGAAGGCGGGGCCGGTGACGACCGCGTCAGGCTGGAAGGCGGAGATGAGCTTGAGTATCTCTTCCGTCGCCGATTCCATGTTTTCCGCGTAGTAGCCGTCGCCGCAGATCACCGTACCGACGACTTCGGCGCTGTCGCCGAGTGCTTTGGCAAGCGCCATGCCGGGGCCGACTACGCCGGGGCGTGACTCGGGCCTTACGTCAGCCTTTTCTTCTCCGCCGATACCGGCAAAGAACTGGTTTATGTAGTGTACGATCCTCTTCTTTGTCATTGTCTTTCGTCCTCCTACCAGGTTTTGGCGCTGAGGGGGTTGAAGCCCATCTCACATGTGGCGCCGGTGATAGCCTGCAGCTCGACCTCGATCGATCCGTCGGGTCTGAGCGAACCGTCGAAACCGCCGGCGATAACGTCGGTGTAGTCCGTAAAGCCGATGAGTTTTTCCTGCGGAGGCAGTACGACGATCATATTCGCGTTGCCCGCCGTTACCACCGCGTCGGCCTCTTTCGTGGCGTCGGCGAGCGACTGGCTCGCGCCGTCGCGGCCCGCGTACTCGTCGGTGATGAGCGCGGTCCTGATACCGGCCTGCTCCGCCTTGCGGCAGTTCATGATCAGGTCGGCGTCGGGGTTGCCGAAGCCCTCTTCGCTGATGACGACGCCGTCGACGCCGAGCATCGAGGCGAGCTTCACCGCGTAGGAGGAGCTGCGCTGCTTGTCCATCAGCGTAACGTTCTCATTGGTGATGATGACGCCGATGAAGTTGATATCTATCCCGTGACGCGCATAGAGGCTGCGGATGACGGGGTTGTTCTGATGAATATAGGTGCTGTTCTTGTCGCAGGCCGAGACGCAGTTGCCGGAGACGATTGCGCCGTCCATGGTCTCGTTGGGGTGAATCAGCGAGGGGATGATCTTCTTCGCGTCTACGCCGTAGACGTAGGTGTCGTGGAGAAGGCCCTGCGTCTGGAGCATGTAGATATAGGCGACCTTCGGGAGTTCGGGATAGGCCTTCATAGCTTCCGCAAAGGCGGGGAGCTCGTAGGACTGGGTCTCGTCCACGCCCGCTCCTGCCTTCCAGGCGGCTTCGGCGACGTAGAGCGCGGCGCGGAAGCCGGCGAGGCGGCAGGCCTTTTCATATTCGTGGGGTTCGATGCCCTCGACGGGCTCAAAAACGAGCACTGCGTTCATCGTCTTGGAGAAGGGGGTGTATTTCGCGCCCTCGCCGCTCATGTCGACGATGCCTTCCTGGAATCCGACGATACGTCCGCAGGTGACGACTGCCGCGCCGTCTAAGACGAAGGTCTTTCCGCTTCCAACCGTCTCCACGCCGCTGAGCATGCCGGGGAACACCTGCCCCGCGCCCTCCGTCTTATAACGGGGCTGGATGGCGTCCTTGACGGGGCAGATACGAACCGATTCGCCGGGACGCGCGAGATCGGCGTTCAGGGTCTTAAAATGCTCTGCGTCCGCTGCCGCTGCGAGGAACTCTTCTTTGTTGATCTGAAGGGTGCCGTCGGCAAGAAGGGCGGTTTTGTCGCCCCATGCGATGTTCTTAACTTTTGCCTTCTGCAGTTCGAGTTTCATAATGATCCTCCTTGAATGATTTTTGAGGGAAATAGCGCGCTGTGAATGTCTTGTCTATCTGTTTACCGCTTCCGGATATCGTCTTTCCGGAGGCGTCAAGACCGAATACTGGTGGAAGGTCTCTTCCAGAAGGATGAAGTCAAGATAACGGAAGTCATTATCAATCCTCTCCGTGAGCTCCCCTGGCCGCATAAGCTTCGGCGAACTCTCAAAGACCCTGATCGCGTTCTCAATAAGGTCTAAAGACTGGAGGTCGACGGCTCCGCCCCGTGAACAATCCTTTTTGAGGATCAGGGAACGGTATGGCTGCTGATTCGGCTTGAAGTTGCCGTAGAGGGGATTGGCAAGCAGCTCCCAACCGAGGTGGATCTGGTCGCGTCCGGCGTATAAAACATCCAGCGCGCCGCCGTCCAGATAATCGAGCGTCTGCACCTTATAGCCGTGCCGCTCCGCCCAGCGGTTGTACATCCGGTAAAGCATCTCGGCCCAGTCCTGTGCCTCTGTGC
>CAKSWL010000281.1 GCA_934511335.1 uncultured Cloacibacillus sp.
GGATAGAGGTGACGCTTCACCGGCGGTCGGCTCCGGTGAATCCGGCGGCGCTCCCCATAAAATGGCAGGTCGGCGCGGAGCTCGTGCAGCGCAAGATCGCGGAGCTTGCGGAGGCGGAGCTCTACCGGCGCACCGGCTGCCTCCATGTGGCTCTGCTTTCGTCGCCGGAGGGAGAGACTCTCTTTTCCGCGGAGGACGTCAGCCGCCGCAACGCCGTGGATAAAGCCGTCGGCTGGCTCATGCAAAGCAAGGCCGGCGCCGCCTCGTCGCTGCTGTTCATCTCAGGGCGTATGCCCGGCGACATGGTCCTCAAGGCAGCCAACGCCGGCATCCCCTTCGTCGCAAGCGTCTCCGCGCCCACGGCGGACGGGGTCGCGGCGGCACGCGCGGCCAATATCACGATGATAGGATTCGCGCGCGGCGGCGCTTTTAACATCTACAGCGCCGCCGGCCGGGTAGAATTACGAGAAAAAGAGCTATAATAGCAAAATGCGCAGCAGACGCAGCAAGAGAATACAGAACGGAGGAACTACATTGAATACGACTATTCTTGGCGCGGGCAGCTTCGGCACCGCCATGGCGGTGCATCTGGCCGCCCTCGGCCATAATGTAAAAATGTGGACGATCGACGGCCGGCAGGCGGAAACGATCAATAACGGCCATCGGAATAATTTCTGTTTCCTCGACACCGAGCTGCCGGATAAAATCACGGCGACCACCGACTTGCGCGAGGCGCTTGGCTTCTCTGAGCGGTATATCATGGCGATACCGACACAGTTTGAACGCGAGGTCTGCGGCAAGATCGCGGCGCTCTCCCCCGCGTCGGGACATATGCTGAATCTCGCCAAGGGCATAGAGATATCGACGGGAAGCCTGCTCCACAAGGTGCATGAGGAACTCTGCCCTCAGATGATCTACTCCGCCCTCTCCGGGCCGAGCCATGCCGAAGAGGTGCTCATCGACCTCCCGACGACGGTGGCGCTCGCCTCGCAGGACGAAGAAGAGGCAAAGTCATGGCAGGAGCTGCTGAACGGCGGAAACTTCCGCGTCTACACCAGCACCGACGTCGCCGGCTTGGAGGTCGGCGGCGCGACAAAGAATATCTACGCGATCGCGGCCGGCATTTCAAAGGCCCTGCAGCTCGGCGACAACGCCCTCGCGGCGCTCGTCTCGCGCGGCTTAGCCGAGATCATGCGCTTCGGCGCGAAGCTCGGCGCTTCGCCGCTGACGCTCTCGGGGCTTGCGGGCGTAGGCGACCTTATGGTGACCTGCTACAGCATGCACTCGCGCAATTTCCGCCTCGGCCTCGCAGTCGGCAGCGGTATAAGCATGGACGAAGCCATCACCGAACTGGGGCAGGTCGCGGAGGGCGCTTACACGGTGCGCGCCGTCGTCGAGAACAGCAAAAAGTTCGCGGTCGAGATGCCGCTCGCCGACGCCGTCTACCGCGTGCTTTATAAAAACGAGGACCCCGAAGCGCTGCTGAAAGAGCTCTTTGCAAGGCCGGTAAAGTCGGAGATGAGGTAAGAGGACGCGCCGCCGCGACGACGAAGCGATAAGACGACGGGCGATGGGATTCTTTCGCCGGCGGCCCTTTAGGAAAAGCAATACGATCTTTAATCAAAAGCCCCCGCGAGCGAGAACGACGCGGGGGTTTTCGGCATCCAATTTCTTCCGCCGCTCAATCTTTTCAGCAGCTCCGCATGGCCCTTTTTACCTCTGTCAGGAAGGCGCCTATTTCTTCGTGCACGACGATATCGGCGATCCCGTCGAGCGGCGTGGGGTCGCGGTTGACGATCGCGAGACGGGCTCCCCCGCTCTTCGCCTGCCGCGGGAAATAATTCGCGGGCGAAACGACGAGCGACGAGCCCAGCACGATAAATGTCTTGCAGCTGTCACTGAGTTCGTCCGCCGCCTCCAGGGGCCTTTGCGGCAGCATCTCTCCGAAGAGGACGACGCCCGGCCGCAGACGCCCTCCACAGCGGGCGCAGGGTTTGCCGGCGAGGAAATCCGCCGTCGCTCCTTCGCCGCCGCAGCTGTGGCAGCGCACCGGCTCCAGACTGCCGTGAAGCTCCCAGACGTTGACGGAACCGGCCTTTTGGTGCAGGCGGTCGACGTTCTGCGTTATCACGCCGTCGACATAGCCCTCTTTCTCCCATCCAGCGATTATCCTATGGCCGATATTGGGCTCTATCTCTTTGGGCACATAGAGGCGCGCTTTGTAGAACTCGAGGAATTCGTCGTAGTTTTCCTCCAGTGCGCCGACAGAGGCCAGCCTGGTCGGGTCGGCTCGGGCCCATATCCCATCCTTGGAGCGGAAGTCCTGCAATCCGGATTCCGTGCTCATTCCGGCTCCGCTGAATATGGCGACGCCGCCCTCCTTCACCAGCCGCGCCAATAGCTTCGCATTTTCTTCAACGTTCATTTCGCAACTCCTCCATCTGCTCTTTTATTTCCGCAAAGCGAGGAAGGCTCTTGCCGTCGACGACCACATTACCAAAAAACATCTCTTTCGGACGCGCCCAAAGGCCGCTGTCGTTATAGATCGGACGGTAGATGACAAGCTCTTCCTCCGTCTCCGAATGACGCGCCGTGCCAAGGTACTCATATTCTCCGCCCTTGTAATGGCGAAAACGTCTTTTTTCCCCGCCGCCGGCCGCGGCCAGCATCCCTCTCACTGCCGACATGCTTTCGCCGCTCTTTAGGGAGACACGCCTCACATCCTCGTATTCCGGCATCTCTTTGATAACTTCGCCTTCCAGCAGCCCCTTTTTTATCCGCACTTCGCCATATGGAGTAGCCACCCTCTCCGTGACGCGCACCAGCGTCAGACGGGCGCTTCTGTTCATGCGCACACCCAGCGTAGTGGTATGGCGC
>CAKSWL010000282.1 GCA_934511335.1 uncultured Cloacibacillus sp.
GCATGAACGTATTGCGCAAGCAAGCGCTTGCTTGCGTTGAACCAAGCTAAATATGGTCGTTTGAGCAAGAAAAAGATGATGTTCAAGGCTGCTCTTAGCCCGAAGATCTTGCTGGACATCTTGTTTGCCGCTAAAAAGTAAATGCTGCTGCCCTGAACATACCCCTGACTATGATTGACTTATATTGACCATTAATATATAATCATTATTGGTTAAATTCAGGCGGGCTTTTGTCCACGATTAGAGAAACGGAGTGAGGACTGTGGCATCATCAAGTCTTACGAGGAAGATAGAAGAGTATATAGGACAGCTCCTTGAAGAGAATGGCGGCGGCACCATTTCACTTCGCCGGAAAGATCTTGCGGAGCTATTTGAATGTGTTCCAAGTCAGATAAATTATGTCCTGAGAAGCAGGTTCGCGCCGGAAAACGGCTTTCTCGTCGAGAGCCAGCGCGGCGGCCACGGCTACATCAGGGTGGTGCAGCTGACATTTAAAAACTGCGACGAAGAGGTGCTGCACCTTGAGGACCTCATCGGCAATAAAATATCCGAACAAGAGTCCAAGCGGCTTCTGATGAATCTGCAAAACAGGAAGCTGATATCGGCCCGCGAGAGGCTCCTTATCGAGGTAGCCCTGCGGAGCCAGGAGGAGTATGGGCGCACTCTGTATGACATCTCGATCTACAAGCGCGAGGTCATGAGGGCCGACCTGCTGAAAAAACTACTTACAAGCCTTGCGCTTAGTTAGGAGGCGTTGCCATGTTATGCGAACAGTGTAAAGCAAAGCGCGCGGAAATCCACCTTGTCAATGTGGTAAACGGGAAACGGCATGTGCAGCACCTCTGCCGGGAATGCGCGGAAACCTATCTGAATCTGGACGACGTCTCGAACCTGATGAAAATGTCCTTCTCCGTCGAAGGGCTGATGGACATAGAAGAGGCTTTCAAGGAGCTTGTGCTGCCCGCGCTGCGGGGAGCGTACGCGAATAAGAGGGAACGGCGCTTCTGTCCGCACTGCGGCGGGGTGCTGCCGGATTCTATGTTTGAGAGGCCCTTTGCCGGAGAGCCGGCTGCGAAAGGGGAAGACAAGCCGCAGGAGTGCGCCGCGAGCGTGATGACCGCGGAGGAAGAGCTTGCGGAACTTTCAAAAAAGATGGAAGAGGCCGTTAAGTCGGAAAATTACGAATACGCGGCGCAGCTCCGTGACCGGATGGCGGAGCTCAAAAAATCAGATATGACTCAGGGCAGTGAATTATAATGTGGCAAAATTTTACGGAACGGGGCAAGCGCGTATTCCAGCTTGCGCATAAAGAGGCCCTGCGTATGGGGCATGAGACGATCGGCACGGAGCATATCCTGCTGGGACTGCTCTATGACAACGACGGCCTCGTAACAAAAATCCTGGCGGATTACGATCTGACGCCGGAGGCGCTCGTGAAGGAGATCGAGCGGGTCGCCGGCGTGGGAACGCCGCGCTACGGACAGATCGACCTTCCGATGAGCCCGCGCGCCAAATGCGTGATGGAGCTGGCGATGCGTGAGGCCCGCCGAATGGGGCTGAACTATATCGGTACGGAACACATCTTCCTCGCCATCCTCGCCGAGGGAGAGGGATTGGCCTCGCAGCTCCTGGTTTCGCACGGGCTCGCGCTTGAGGAGTGCCGCCGCCTTGTTGCCGGGCAGCTCAGCGGGATGTCCGCGGAGCAGGCGCCGCGCCAGCCCGAGGACCCGCGAAACAGGCCGCGCGCGGCCGCTCCTTCAAAGACGCCGACGGTGGATCAGCTTGCTGTCGACCTCACGCTGATGGCCAAGAACGGCGAGCTTGATCCCGTTATCGGACGCGCAAAGGAGATCCAGCGCGTGGTGCAGATCCTTTCGCGCCGCACGAAAAACAATCCGGTGCTCATCGGCGAGCCCGGCGTCGGCAAGACCGCAATCGCCGAGGGGCTCGCGCAGAGGATTTTCACCGGCGATATCCCCGAAATCCTCAAGGATAAGCGCGTAATGCAGCTCAACGTCGCGAATCTCGTCGCGGGCACAAAATACCGCGGCGAGTTTGAGGAACGTATGCGGCGGCTCGTGAAGGAGATACGCGATACAAAGAATATCATCCTTTTTATCGACGAGATCCACACGATCGTCGGCGCCGGCGGCGCGGAGGGGGCCGTGGATGCGGCCAACATCCTCAAGCCGAGCCTTTCCCGTGGAGAGTTCCAGGTGATCGGCGCGACGACGATAAACGAATACCGCAAATACATCGAGAAGGACGCCGCGCTGGAGCGCCGCTTCCAGCCGGTGCAGGTAGACGAACCCTCGGAGGAAGAGACGGTGCTGATCCTCAAAGGGCTGCGCGACTGCTACGAGGGACACCATCGGGTGCGCATCACCGACGAGGCTCTTGAGACGGCGGCGGCGCTCTCCAAACGTTATATAACGGACAGGTTCCTCCCCGATAAGGCAATAGACCTCATCGACGAAGCTTCGGCGCGTGCGCGCATCAACACTCTTGAGATTCCCGAAGAACTTAAGGCGCTTGAGCGCAGTATCGACGACCTTCGCAAAGAAAAGGAGGAGGCGGCCGCCTCTCAGGAGTTTGAAAAGGCCGCTTATCTGCGTGACGAAGAGCGTAAGGCGAAGGAGCAGAGCGAGCAGTGGCGCCGGGAGTGGACGGAGTCGCGCAACAAGATCACGCCGGAGATAAAGGCGGAGGATATCGCCTCCATAGTCGCTGAGAGCACCGGTATTCCAGTAACGCAGCTCACCGAGGAGGAGAGCCGCCGCCTGCTGCGCATGGAGGACGAACTCAAGCGCCGCATGGTCGGGCAGGAGGATGCGCTTCACGCGGTGGCGCGCGCG
>CAKSWL010000283.1 GCA_934511335.1 uncultured Cloacibacillus sp.
CTCCTGACGTGGTTCGGATTTCCCTGCATAATCCCCCCGCCATTCTCACAAGCTAATAACCTCAAAAAGCTCGTTTTCTCAGTAATACCAATACCTCGCCGCTTGCCCTCAGACCTCTTCACTTATCAGATTCTACGAGAATATACATCAGGAGGGGGATTGTTTTCCCCTTGTTTTTTAAGTTTGCGGCAGGAGGGAAACGGCTTGTTTTTCCTTTATGGGAGATTTCTACTTTGCCGCGCTCCAGAGCATCTCGTTATCGCAAAACTCAATATTGAGCTTGCCGCCGTCATGCAGCCAGGAGAGGTATGATCTGATCGTACTTCCGACGAGCGCATGCTGGTTGTGGTCCATTGTCAGGCCGTAGTTGTCGAATATCTCTTTGAGTATTCTTTCAAAGGTTTTGGGCGCGGCGCATATTTCGCCGATCAGCGCGGCGACCTCGCGTACCTTCGCGCGGTTGACGGCGATCAGCTCTTTGATATCCGTGACCGCCTCGTTGTGTGCGGGAACGAATAGCTTTGCCTCGAGGCTCTCGAGCATCTCCAAGGTATCAAGGAACTTTGCCACGTCATAGATAAAGACGATGTGGTATTTGGCGATGATGTCGGCGCTGAAGAGCGCGTCGGCGAGGAAGCATACGCCGTCGTCGGTCATGATCCCTATCATGTCGAAGTAGTGCCCCGGAAGCTTTATGAGCTTGAGCCCCGGCGGCAGCGCCGCGTCTACCTCCTCTGTGTTTTTCGTCGGCTTCGCCATGAGGAACTTGTTGCGCAGTTCGGCGTAGGGATAGCCGCCATAGAGGAATGAGCTTTCGAGCTCGGGGTGTCTCGCGAAGGCGTTTTCGATGCTGGTGGAGAGGACGCGGCAGTTCGTGCGGCTCTGGATGAACTGGTTGCCGCCTGTATGGTCGGCGTTGGAGTGAGTGTTGATGATGCAGGATATCCGCCAGCCCGCCTCCGCCGTCGTCTTTAGTATCTTGCGCCCTGCCTCTTTGTCGCTGCCGGAGTCGATGAGACAGACTTCTCCGCCTCCAAGCGCATAGACGCCTACGTTCGCGGGATTTTTTATATACCAGCTCTTTTCGCCGGCCTGAATGAGCTCATACATTTTCGCGCCTCCGATTCGTACAAAATAAAAATAGTCCCTGATGATATTACCATGAATTATATGTTATGATTATCTATTGTAAAGGCGGTGGGTGTGATGTTTATTACCTTCGAGGGCATCGACGGATGCGGTAAATCGACGCAGGCAAGGCTGCTCTTCGAGCTTTTGGATAAAGAGGGCGGCGCGGTTCTCACACGAGAACCCGGCGGCTGGGAGGGCGGAGGCGTGCTGCGCGGCCTGGTGCTTGACGGCGGCCTGCGCCATCCGTGGAGCGAATTTTTTTTGTTTATGCTCGACCGCACCGAACACGCCGCGCGGGTCATCGGCCCCGCGATCGCGGAGGGCCGCCATGTAATCTGCGAACGTTATCATGATTCGACGCTCGCCTATCAGATCTGGGGCAGGGGAATGCCCTTTGCGCCTCTTTGCGAGATGGCCAGGCTCGCGGCGCTGCCCGTGCCGGATCTGACGTTTTTTTTCAAGATTTCCCCCGAGACTGCGCTTTCGCGCGTCGGTAAACGAGGAGAGCCGGATTCGTTTGAGCGGGAGGGGCTTTCCTTTATGAGAAAGGTCGACGAGGGGTACTGTGCGCTGGCGGCGCGGGAGCCGCGGCGCTGGTACGTAATCGAGTGCGGCGAAAAGAGCCCCGCGGAAATTTTTGCGCGGGTAAAAGGCGCGCTCGCTGAAAGAGGATTGTCTCTGTGAATCAGGAGACGGTTGCTCTGATAGAATCTTCGCCGGGCTGGAAGGAGCTTGCCAACGCGGCGGAGGGTGGCCGGACCCCGCAGTCGGTGGGGGTGACCATCCCGCACGTGATGCAGGAGACCTTCGCCGAGATGTACGGACGGCTGGTGCTTAATGACGAAGGCCTCTGGAGGGACGGACAGCACCCCGATATGATAAGCGCCGGGACGACCGCGGCGGCGCCGTCGATCGACGAATGCCGCCGGCTGCAGGGAGAATTGGCGCTCCACCCGCTCTCCTCACAGCGTCGTCTGGCCGTCGTCTGGATGGCCGGCAAACTTTCGGCGGAGGCCGCCAACAGCCTGCTGAAGATCACCGAAGAGCCCCCAAACCACGGCTGCATACTCTTTATGTCGGAAGAGGACAGTCTCATCCCGACGATCAAGAGCCGTATCTGGTCGATACACATAGATCTGCCCGAGGAAATATTAAAGGGCCATCCAATGCCCGCGGGCATTCAGGAGTGGGCGCAATGGATGGACTCGAGCCGGAAGCTGAGCCCCGAGATACTTTATCTCGAAATGCAGGGCTGGGCGCGCGGCCTTGCGGAAAAGAATGATTATATAAAGGCATCCGAGCTGGATTCGCTGATACGCCTCATGGAGCAGAGGAGACTCTCCGTGCCGGTGATACAGGATTTGGTCTTTGCTCTATTCAAGGAGGAAGTTCCCCATGAACAAATACTTGGCAATTTATGGTAAGCCCCGTTATCTCGGGCTTGTCGAGTATGAAGGAGAAATAAAAAAGGGCTCTACGCTCATCGTGGAGTCGGTGCGCGGCGAGGAGCTTGCGGTGGTGGTGGGAGAGATCGACGCCGAGCAGGAATCGGCCTACCGTCTGCTGCGCAACGCCTCGGAACACGGCGACGGCATGGTGAAGAATTCCGAGCCCGTGGTGACGGACCTTACTTTCATAGCCTTTGCCGCCGACGAGGACATCGAGACGGCGGAAAGTTACCGCAGCG
>CAKSWL010000284.1 GCA_934511335.1 uncultured Cloacibacillus sp.
GCGGTATCCCCCAGGAAAGGCTGATCGATTGAAAATCAGCCGCGGGATAATAACCAACGTAAGTCCCGCTGATTACGGCCGGAGAGCCGAAATCTATGATTTCGTGCAAATCGGCTGGTTTGTCTGTCAGATGTGCCAGGCGCTGAACGGGCAGCTTTAAAGCGTCGCACAATACCTATATCGATACGCTTTGCGCGACGGTCGGGGCATGGCCGTGACGCGAATGGCGCATATAATCAGCTGCTCCCTTATTCTTTTACGCAGGGCAAGCGGGACGACCCCCATCAGGCCTTTTGCGGGAAAAGAGTTTTTGTGGGCGATATAGGCGGTCCAGCCACAGGCCCTGGATAAGGCCCCATCACAATCAGCACGTAAAGAAAAAAGCCGTCGAAGGATAGGTTTTTGCGCTCCTATCACTCGACGGCTCTTTTATTTACTCGTATTTCAATTCCCTCTTCACTTCGCGGTTTTTTTCCAGGATCATCGCGCGGATGAGGTAAGCGCGGCTGATGCAGCCTATGAAATAACCATTCTCGTCGACGACGGGACAGACCTTGAAATGGCGGCGGATCATCTCGGCGGCGACGGCGAAATCGCTGTCGTCATTCTTGAAACAGACGACGTTTTTCTGCATTATATCCGCGACTCTATTATAACGGATGGCGGCGAAGCGCTTCGCGAACTGTCCGTAATCGGGCAGAAAGGCGGCGTTTTTCAGCGTCGTTATGTAGCCTGGCAGACACTTTTTGATGATATCTTCCTCGCTTACGAACCCGCATACCCTGCCGTCGTCGGAGAGTACCGGCAGCCCCGTGCGGCAGTGGCGGAGAATCAGCTCGATCGCCTTTTCGATCGTGTCGCCCTCGCGAAGCACCACCATATCCTTATTTATCAGCTCGCCTATCTTCAACATTCTTCCCCCTATCGTCGTTTTCAAATCAAATTATACTACAGGGCGCGAGATCCAGAGGACTCTGCCGATCCACAGCAGGGCGACGGAGGATATGAGCAGCGAAACAAATACGACCCGCAGCCCGATTTTTGAGAAGGCGGCGAAGGAAATGTCGATCCCCTCTTTCGCCGCGAAGTCCGCGACGACGGCGTTCGCCGCCGCTCCGAAGTAAGTGCCGTTTCCTCCAAGGCAGGCTCCGAGGGCCAGCGCCCAGTAGAGCGGTCCCGCGGGGATGGCGGCCGCCTGGGCCATCGACTCGATGATGTGCACGAAAATCGCGGTGAAGGCGATGTTGTTGATAAAGGCGCAAGAGAGACCGGATATCCACAAGACGCCCAGCAGCATCAGCAGCGGGTTGCCGGCGAGAAGGAGCGTCAGCAGCTTCGAGGCCTCCTCGATGACGCCGGTCGCCTTCAGCCCTCCCGCCATGATGAAGAGGGAGAGGAAATATATTATCGTCGGCCACTCCACCTCATTGTGGATTATCGTCCCCTCGTCAAGCAGCGATATCGCAAGCAGTACCCCGGCGGCGGTGAGGGCGACGACCGAGGCCTCTATGTGGAAGATGCGGTGCATGGTGAAGGCGATCAGCACCAGCGCGATGACGACCACGGATTTTATCATCAGCGGCCTGTTGATGATCAGCTTTGACTCGTCGACCTCGCAGAGGCGTTTGGCGGCCTCCGGGTCGGACCTCATCTCTTTTTTATAATAGAAGCTTACGTAAGCCGTCACCGCGCAGAGGATGAAGATGGCCGCCGGCGCGATGACGATGATGAAATCGTTGAACGAAAATCCCGCGACGGAGGCGATGATCATATTCGGGGGGTCGCCGATGAGCGTCGCCGTGCCGCCGATGTTTGAGGCGAACAGCTCCATCATCAGCAGCGGCAGAGGGTTCATCGCGATGAGCTCGCATAGCGAAAGCACGACGGGAGTCACCAGCAGCACGGTCGTGACATTGTCGAGAAAGGCGGACAACGCCGCCGTCAGCAGCGAAATTATCCAGAAAATCAGCAGCGGCCTGCCGCCGGTTATTTTGATCGCCTTGACTGCTAGGTACTGAAACAGCCCGCTCTTTGAAAGAATGCCGACGACGATCATCATACCGACGAGAAGGCCGACGGTATTATGGTCGATTGCCTTGACCGCCTCTTCCGACGAAAGCAGGCCGCTTGCTGCCATCACGGAGGCTCCTAGCAGGGAGGCCGTGGCCGTTTTCATTTTACCGGTTGCGGCGAGGACTATCGTACCCAGAAAAATTGTCAGCGCCGCCCAAGAGTGTAAAGTCATATCTCTTCCTCCTTAAAAATAGCTCAGCAACGGAAATTCTTATATTCTTAACAAAGGCCGCCTCTTCACTTTTTAGAAAACGGAAGGGAATATACGCCCTGCCTCCAGAAAATACAACCCTGAAAGCGGAAAGTCGATATATTGAGACTATGTGGAATATTTGTGAAACGAAATAAAAATAGAAAACCCCTCCGGCCGAAACCCGAAGGGGGATAATTGTAATCTAAAAACTGAAAATTAGCTTCTATTTATATTGTTTCCGGCGGTAGATAACTACATAAATCACAACCAGTACGGCGCAGACGGCAATGAGTCCGAAGCTTATCTTTTTGAGCTCCTGGTGGATAAGCTCCTGATTGCTGCCGAGGAAATAGCCGGCGAGGGCGAGAATCACGACCCAAATGCCGGAGCCCAGCGCGGTATAGAAGGAGAACTGCGCGAGCGGCATTCTCGCGAGGCCGGCAGGCAGCGAGATATACTGGCGTATCACCGGCAGCAGCCTGCCGGTGAAGGTGCTTATATGTCCATG
>CAKSWL010000285.1 GCA_934511335.1 uncultured Cloacibacillus sp.
ACGCTGCGCAGCATCCATGAGAACCTCTTCTGGGCGTTCTTCTACAATATCATCGGCATTCCGCTTGCAGCCGGCCTCTTCATCCGCCTGCTCGGCTGGCAGCTGAATCCGATGTTCGGCGCAGCGGCGATGAGCCTTTCTAGCTTCTGCGTCGTCACCAACGCGCTGCGCCTGAACTCCTTCAAGATGTACGACGCGAGTAAGGATAAGGATGTAAATACTGACCATAAAAAGAAAAAGGAGCGGATCACAATGGAAAAGACGATGAAAATCGAAGGAATGATGTGCGGCCACTGCGAAGCGGCGGTCAAAAAGGCGCTGGAGGCGCTGCCGCAGGTGGAGGCGGCGAAGGTGGACCACACCGCCGGCACCGCCGTGGTGACGCTGAAGGCCGAGGTCCCGGGCGAAGTCTTGAAAAAGACGGTCGAGGATAAGGACTACAAGGTGCTCTTGATCCAGTAGCGGCGCATCCGTCCGGCCCCTTTACCCCTCCGGCCCGCCGCAGCGGGAGAGGCCGCGCCTTCCGCGGATTCACGGCGGGAACTTGAAGAATAGCTGCGGATAATCGCCGGCTATATGAGATAATTTACGTTGAAGAACGGCGACAGGAAAAGAGGAGAGAGAATGCTGAGGATCGGGATCGCGCAGATCGATATAAAACTCGGTGAGAGAGCGGCGAATTTCAGGGCCGTTGCGGAATGGCTAAAGAGACACCACACCCCCTCCGATACGGAGACGGTGGTCGTCCTGCCGGAGATGTTCGACGTCGGCTATGTCATCGACGAAGCCGAAAGGTACGCCGACCGCGGCGCGGCGCAGGCGGCGGAATTTTTAGGCGGCCTTGCGCGGCGGCACGGCCTCTGGTTCGCCGGAGGCTCGGTGCTGGCGATGACGGAGGAAGGGGCGGTGAACCGCGCGCTCGTCGTCGACCCGCGCGGCGAATACGTCGCGCACTACGACAAGGTCCACCTTGTGCCGATGATGGATGAGGAGAAATATTTGCGCGGCGGCGCGGAGCAGTGTCTTTTCGAGATAGGCGGAGTAAAGTGCAGCTGCGCGATCTGTTATGATTTGCGCTTTTGCGAGTGGCTGCGTATGGGCGCCCTTGCCGGCGCACGTCTCTGTCTGATCTCCGCCGAATGGCCGGCGGCGAGGATCGAGCATTGGCGCACGCTGCTGCGCGCGCGGGCCATCGAAAATATGATGTTCGTCGCCGCCTGCAACAGGGTCGGCGCCTCTCCCGCCGAAAGATTCGGCGGACATTCCGCTGTGATCGACCCGTGGGGCAAGATCCTCTACGAGGGCGGCAGAGAAGAGGAGGGGGTGTTTGTCCGCATCGAGCCGCGGGAGGCGGACGAGGCCAGAGGCTTCATTAAAGCCTTCGGCATGCGCCGGCCCGAACTTTATCGGTTATGATAATCGTGCCTAATTTAAAAACTTAGAGGGGTTTTTACCGCCTGCACCGTCACCAAATGCGCTCTCGGCGTGATAAAGCACCCCGGCGAATATGTAACGACCGGTATGTCGACAAGCCCGTCTGGCGCAGCAACCGCTGGGAGCGCGAACGGGTACGAGTCCCTTACCAGTAGTACAGGAAGCCGTGGGACGAGAGTATCACGCATGTAGCGGTGAAGGTGGAGCCGCGTTCCGCAAAGGGCAACGGCCTCATCTACGACAAAACGGCGGCGGCCAACACCGGCGCGGACCTCTTTACCGAGGCTCCTACGCTGACTGAGCATATACAAAATGTGAGCGAAAACGCCGCAAATTGCATCCAAGAGAGGTAATTTTCCGCGCCTTTTCATCCTCGGCGAAATATAAAAAGCGGTCCGTTCTTCAGCAGAACGGACCGCTTATAGTTTTATAGCCTTCGGAGCGGCAAAGGGGATTAATCCGTAGCCGCCTCTTTCTGAGCCTGGAGCGGGTCTATCTGAATACCCACGCCCATCGTCGAGGAGACGGCGATGCCCTTTATGTATGTGCCCTTGGCCGCCGCGGGACGGGCTTTGATGATTGCGCGGAGAAGCGTCTTTACGTTGCCCACGAGGTTTTCCACCGGGAACGAGGCTCTTCCGACAGCGTTATGCGTGATCGCTGTCTTGTCAACGCGGAACTCGACACGGCCCGCTTTGATCTCTTTGACAGCATCGGCAACATCGAATGTAACGGTATTTGTCTTCGCGCTCGGCATAAGCCCGCGGGGACCGAGGATCTTACCGAGACGTCCGGCCATCTTCATTATATCCGGTGTGGCGATTACTGCATCGAAATCAAGTCTGCCGTTCTGGATCTCTGCAACCAGATCTTCGCCGCCAACGATGTCCGCGCCTGCATCCTGAGCTTCCTTCTGCTTGTCGCCGAGCGCCAACACCGCGACTCTCTTGGTGTGGCCGGTTCCAAAGGGAAGGACTATTGTGCTGCGCACCTGCTGGTCTGCATGACGGGGATCAACGCCCAGGCGAACATGGAGTTCGAGGCTTTCATCAAATTTCGCGGTCGCGCATTCCTTCGCGAGCGCTATTGCCTCTGAAAGGGGATACTGCTTTGTAAGATCAACTTTTTCGAGCAGCGCCTTGTAACGCTTTCCTTTTTTTGCCATTGTATATTCCTCCTTGTGGTAATGTCGGATGTCCTATGGGGACTTCCTCCCACTCCCGAAACTAATTGCTGTTTTCAGGATGAAAAAATCGAACTAGCGAACTATTTCGATACCCATTGAGCGCGCGGTGCCTTCGATCATCTTCATTGCCGCTTCGATGTCGTTGGCGT
>CAKSWL010000286.1 GCA_934511335.1 uncultured Cloacibacillus sp.
GCGCGGGAGAGGGGATCAAGGGGGTCTGCGGCATTGAGCTCTCCGCGGAGGCTCCCTTCACGCTTCACATCCTGGGCTACCGGATATCGCCGGGAGCCGGAGAGCTGGAGGCGCGGCTGGATTACATCCGCGAGCGGCGCGACGCGCGCAACCTTCTGATATGCGAAAAGCTGCGGGCTCTCGGCGTCGATATCGACATTGAAGAGGCGCGGGAGATTTCGGGAGGCTATGTGGTCGCCCGCCCGCATATCGCGCGGCTCCTGATCAACAAAGGCTATGCGGGCAGCGTAGCGGAAGCATTCACAAAATATCTCGGACGGGGAGCCGCCGCCTATGTTGCGCGCGAACGGTTTTCCGCGGAAGAGTGTATCTCGCTTATCCGCGGTGCGGGCGGCGTGGCGGTGCTCGCGCACCCCTTCCAGTGCCGGCTTGACGACGAAGGGCTGGAAGCGCTTCTTTTCAGGCTCAAGGATGCCGGGCTGTGGGGGATAGAGGCCGTCTATGGCGCCAACTCCCCGGAGACGACCTATCGCCATCTGAAAATGGCGAGGAAGTTCGGCCTCTTCACGACGGCGGGGTCGGATTTTCACGGCGGCAACAGCCCGGGGGTCGAGCTTGGCATACCGGTGAGCGAAGACATATTGCCCTGGGCCAGATTGGGGATAAGATAGGCGGATCGCCGGTTTTATACTACACTGATGGACACCGCCCCTTCGGCGGCGGGAGCCGGGGATTCACCGCCGGAGTTTTCGCGTTTTTGACCGTTGGCTGCCCCCCGGCGTTTGCCGGGCGCAGATACATAGGCTGAGACAAATATAGGCAGGAGGACGAAAAATATATATGTATCATAAAATAATGGATTTTAGAAGCGACACCGTTACCAAGCCGTCGGCGGAGATGCGCCGGGTCATCGCGGCCGCCGAGGTGGGGGATGATATATACGAAGATGATCCCTCTTCAAACGCGCTCTGCAAATACGCGGCGGAGATAACGGGGAAAGAGGCGGCTATCTTTGCCTGCTCGGGAACGATGGGCAACCTGCTCGCCTTTACGACGGCAGGCCGCCACGGCGAAAGCCTGCTCGCCGGCAAGCGTTCTCATGTGTGGTGCGCCGAAGTCGGCGGTTTTTCCGCCGTCGCGGGGCTATGCCCATATCCGCTGAACGACGACGAGGGAATCCCCGCGCCCACGGAACTCGCCGGAGCGAGCAGGGCGGACGGCGACATCCACCATCCCGAGACGACGATACTGGCGCTTGAGAACACCCACAACTACACGGGCGGCGTCGCCGTGTCGCCGGAGCGTTTCGCCCTTACCGCGCGCGAGGGCCGGCGTCTCGGCTTCCACGTCCACCTTGACGGGGCGCGCATCTTCAACGCGGCGGTCCGTCAGGGCGCGGCGGTGCGGGCATACACCGACGAGGTCGATTCTGTGCAGTTTTGCCTCTCCAAGGGGCTTGGCGCGCCGCTTGGCTCGATGCTCTGCGGTTCGCGCGAATTCATCGAGGGTGCGAAAAAATGGCGCAAACGCCTCGGCGGGGCGCAGCGTCAGGTGGGGATCGCGGCGGCGGCGGGGCTCTACGCGCTGAAAAACAACGTCGCGCGCCTCGCCGAGGACCACGCCAACGCCGCGCTGCTCGCCGACCTGCTGAAAAGGGGCGGCGTCGAGGTGGAAGAGGTGCCGAATATGACGAACATGGTCTTTTTCCCTCTTAAAGAGGGACAGGTCAGCGATTTGGAATTTGAGGCGCGCTGTCTGGAAAAGGGGTTGCTCGCGCATATGATCTCGCCGCGCCGCGCGCGGTTCGTCACGCACCTCGACGTTGACCGTGAGGATGTAGAGCGCGCCGCCGCGATCATTCTGGAGGTAATTTCGGCGTGATAAAGTTTCTTACGCATGGCGAAGTAGAGGCGCTCGCCGCCCACGCGCTTGATTTGGCGGTAAAAAAGGGCGCGTGGGGCGCCGACATCCTCTACAGCGAGGGCTGCGGCAGCGGGCTGACGCTCAAAGACGGCGAGACGGAAGAATGCATCTCCGGCTCTTCGTCGGGGATCGGCGTCAGGACGATCATGTCGGACGGGCGTCAGGGGATAGCGTACGGCAGCCGGCTCGACCGGGCCTCCGTCGATTCGCTTGTCGAGTGGAGCCTGCACAACGCGCTGGCCTCGGAGCCGGAAGAGGGCATTACCCTCTATGACGGGCCGCTTGTGCGCTGCCGCGAGCTTGAGGCGGAAGACGGGCGGATACGTGAGCTCACCGCTGCGGACCGGATGAAGTTCTGCCTTGAGATGACGGCGGAGGCCCGGTCGCTCGACAGCCGCGTAATCTCCGTGCGCTCCGCCTCGTGGCGCGACGGCTGGGGCGCCTCCTTCTTCGCGACGACGAAGGGACTTTCCGGTTGGGAGGAGGGATCAAGCGCGAACTGCGGGGTCCTGGTGCTCGCCCAGACCGGCGAATTCACCGAGATGGGCGGCTACGGCATGGAGGCCCTGCGCCTTGACGAGCTGGA
Organism: uncultured Cloacibacillus sp.; assembly: GCA_934511335.1. Taxonomy (GTDB): domain Bacteria; phylum Synergistota; class Synergistia; order Synergistales; family Synergistaceae; genus Cloacibacillus. The sequence continues at coordinate 2,510 of CAKSWL010000286.1, forward strand.
CATCTTGAAGAGCGCGCGCACGGCGGTGGAACAGACCGTCGCGTCACTCGGCGGCCGGCAGCTAGACACAGGTAGCTATACCATCATGATAGAGCCGGAGACGGCGGCCTCGCTCGTCGATGTGATAGGCGGGCTCTTCTGCGCCTCCGACGTGCATCGCGGGCGTTCGATGATGAAGGGCCGCCTCGGAGAGCTTGTCGCCTCTCCCTGCGTGAACCTGACCGATAACGGGCGCATCCCTTGGAAACCCGGCA
>CAKSWL010000287.1 GCA_934511335.1 uncultured Cloacibacillus sp.
GTAGGTGATCGCCCGCGGCGTGTTCCAACTGCGGAAGACGGCGTCGATCGCAAGGCGGAGCTGCACCCAGGGATCGGTCGGGAAGGTACAGCCGGCCTCCTCGACGATTTTTTTATAGTCGACGACGAGTTTTTTGAGTTCTTCGGCGGGGATTTTGTAATCTTCCTGTACGCCGGCGTTCTCTCTCGCCTGCGCAAGGCGCTCCTCAAATTTTTCCAGCTCCACCTCAAGGACTACGTCGGAAAACATCTGGATGAAACGACGATAGCTGTCATAGGCGAATCTCTCATCACCCGCCGATTTCGCAAGAGCGGCGACGGTCTCGTCGTTAAGGCCAAGGTTGAGAATCGTGTCCATCATTCCGGGCATTGAGACTGGCGCTCCGGAACGTACCGATACGAGGAGGGGATTTTCCGAGGAACCAAACTTTTTGCCGGCGAGCTTCTCTACTCTTGCCACCGCAGCCTCGACATCGCCCCATATGCTGGCTATAAAATCCTTTTCTTCCCAATACTTATGACAGGCTTCGGTGGTAATGATGAAACCCGGCGGTACTGGAAGTCCTATCTTCCACATCTGGGCAAGGTTGGCACCTTTGCCGCCCAAAAGCGTACGCATATCAGCGCTGCCCTCGCTGAAGTCATAGATGTACTTTTTTGCTTCAACCATGTTGTTTCCTCCTCAAGAGAGAATAGTAAAACACTGCGGTGCTATTTATCACTAGTTGGCGCTTTCTCGCTATTGTAGCACCATTTGCCTCTAAACCTTATTATTTTAATATACTGAAATCTCCGATCTGCATAAAGAAGGCCTGGCATTCTTTAAGCAAGGCGACGCGGTTGATGCGGACCGCGGCGTCGGGGTCCATCACGAGCACGTCGCTGAAGAACTGAGCGATGACCGGCGCGAGCTCCGCCAGCGTCGCGGCGAGTTTTTCCCACTCGCATCTTTCGACGGCGCTCTTCGCCTCCTCGGTCAGCTTGCCAAGCTCCTCGTAAAGTCTTCTCTCGGCCTCCAAGGTAAATTTCGCGGGGGCGACGGCGCCGACCTCTTCCTCTACCTTGGAGAGCAAATTCTTAACGCGGACCGCCGCCGTAATCAGCTCGGCGAACCACGCTTCGCCGCTCGCCCGCGTAAGGACCTCGGCAAGGCGGTATATCTGCAGCGGGCGGCTAGGCACGGTCTGCATCGCGAGCGCCACCGCCTCGTGGCTGAAGCCCTTTTCGCGCAGCTGTACCTGCTGGCGCAGGGCGATGAAGGCCTTCATTTTTTCAAGGCGCGCGGGTTTAAGTGCCAGCTGGGCGGCCGCCATATCAAGGGCTTTGTCCATATCAATGTCGAGGGAAAGCCCCCAGATAAGCTCGTTGATCGTTCTCGCCGCGCGCCGCAGGCCATATGGGTCCTGCGATGAGGTCGGCTCCAGCCCTATCTTGTATATCGACGTCAGTGTGTCGAGACGTTCGCCGATGCCGAGCAGCGCGCCGGATATCCGGGAGGGGAGCTCGTCTCCCGCAAATCGCGGCAGATACTGTTCGTATAGGGCCATGGCGACCTCTTCGGGTTCGCCCGCCTTGCGCGCGTATTCACGGCCCATTACCCCCTGCACGTCGGAGAATTCATAGACCATATTCGTAACGAGGTCGGCCTTCGCAAGGTCGCAGGCACGCGCGAGCTTCGCCCGGTCAACGTCGCTTCTGAGCTCGTCAGCAAGCCAGAGGGTGAGCTTCTTGATCCGCTGTACTTTATCGTATACGGACCCCAGCTGTTCTTGGTAAGTAACGTTTTTCAGTTCTTCGGCGCGGGTGTCGAGCGATTTCTGCTGGTCCTCTTTCCAGAAGAAGGCGGCATCGTAAAGACGCGCGCGCAGAACCCTCTCGTTGCCTTCGCGCACGACGTTCATATCCTTCGCCCGGTTGTTGCCGACGCCGATGAAGTTGGCCATCAGTTTTCCGTTTGCGTCGTGGACGGGAAAGTAGCGCTGGTTCTTGGCCATGGAGAGAATGAGCACCTCGGCGGGAATGTCGAGGAATTCCCGGTCAAAGCTGCCGTAAAACGGGATCGGATACTCGTTGAGGTGCACGTTTTCCTCGAGCAGCTCGGGGTCGACGGCGACCTTCGCGCCCAGTTCTTTTTCGATCTCGGCGATGCCGGCGAGTATCATCGATTTACGCTCTTCGGGGTCGGTGATGACAAAGTTTTCCCGCATCGCCGCGGCGTAGGAGGCGGCATCTTTCACAGGTACGGAATCGCAGCCCATGAAGCGGTGCCCGCGCGAGGTCGTGCCGCTCTTCACGTTGCCGAAGGAAACGTCGACAGGGCGGTCGCCGTAGAGGGCCAGAAGCCAGCGCACCGGACGCGCGAAGCGTACCGCCTTGTCGGCCCAGTACATGCTCTTCGGAAAGGAGAGGCGGTGGATTATCTTTTCAAGAAGCTGCGGCAGGACGTCCATCGTCGGCTGACCGCTCGTGCGCTTCTCCGCCACGACATACTCGGCGCCGCCGACGGTCTCGACTTTCAGCTCCGAGACGTCGACGCCCTTGCTGCGCGCAAATCCCTGCGCCGCCTTTGTGGGATTGCCGCCTGCGTCAAAGGCCTGGGATTTCAGCGGCCCTTTCGATATCTCAACGGAATCCTCCTGATGCGCGGCAAGCTCTTTTACGGTGATGACAAGGCGGCGCGGCGTGCACTCCGACTTGACCTCTCCATGCGGGATGTGGGCTCCGGAGAGCTCCTCTTCGGCATACTGGGCAAGGTCGGCAAG
>CAKSWL010000288.1 GCA_934511335.1 uncultured Cloacibacillus sp.
GGCGTCATTCTTAGCTGCCGTCCAGATCCGATGTATTGAAATTTGGCTCAATATTTTAACATAATTCGTGTAGACACCCTCTAAAGATGCAAGGCGTCGGCGGGCGAAATTTTTGCGTAATTATTCTCCCAATCGCCTGTTTTGTAAGGTACAATTATAAGAGTGCGTATTCATATTATTTCCTTGCAAGGTTGAGAGGAGTTTTCAGTTAAATGAAGGTCATTGAAGAGATACGGCATTTTAAGGCGGACGGGATCAGCGCGGCGGGCGCGGCGGAGCTGCGTGAAGCGGCGCGCGAGGCGCGCGTGTGGGCCGTCGTCGCGACGGCGGCGGCGAAGAGCGGGCATCCGGCGGGAGCGCTTTCGTCGATGGATATTTACATGACGCTGCTTGGCGCGGCGAACGTCACGCCGGCGCTGGCGGATTCGCCCGAGCGCGACCGCGTCGTCGTCAGCCACGGGCACACGTCGGCTGGTTTCTACGCGGCGCTTGCCGAATACGGCTTCTTCCCCGCTCACGAGATGGCGGCTAATTTCCGCCGCGCCGGCAGCCCCTACCAGGGCCATGTCGAACGCGACATCCCCGGCGTTGACTGGGGAACGGGCAATCTCGGACAGGGACTTGCGGCGGGCGTCGGCTTCGCGCTCGCGGCGCGGGCGCGCGGCTCGCAGTTGCACACCTGGGTCGTCATGGGAGACGGCGAGCAGGTCAAGGGACAGGTCGCCGAAGCGCGCCGGATCGCGGCGAAGGAAAAGCTGACGAACCTCACGGCGCTTGTGGACTGGAACGACATTCAGATCAGCGGACGTCTCGATGAGGTGATGCCAGCAGATATCCCCGCGCTCTGGGCCGCCGACGGCTGGCAGGTTACGGAGTGCGACGGCCATGATTACGACGCGCTTTACAAAGCGATGAAAGCGGCGAAAGAAGCTCCCGTGCCGACGGTCGTTCTCTGCAAAACGACGATGGGCAAGGGCGTCTCCTTTATGGAGAATGTTCCCGACTACCACGGCAAGCCCGCTAGCGGAGAAAAGCTCGAGCAGGCCCTCAAAGAACTCGGCAGCGACATCGCGGTCTTCAACGCGGCGCTCGAAGAGCGCAGGGGCCCCCTTCCTCGGGGACGCCGCGTCGCACCGGAAAAACCGGTGCTCGAACTCGGCACGCCGCACACCTATACAAAAGAAGACAAAAAGGGCAACCGCGACGCCTTCGGCAAGGCGCTGGCGGAGGTTGGGGCGTTCAATCATAAAAAAGAGGGAACTACGCCGATGCTCGTCTTCGACTGCGACCTCGCCGGTTCCGTGAAGGTGGACGGCTTCGCGAAGGCCTGCCCCGACAACTACGTCGAGGCAGGCATCCAGGAGCATGCGACTGCGACCGCTGCGGGCGCGGCTTCGGCGGCGGGGGTCGTCTCGGTATGGGCCGATTTCGGCGTCTTTGCGAGCGACGAAGTCTATAACCAGCAGCGCCTCAACGACATCAACCGCGCCAGTGCGAAGACGGTGCTCACTCACTCCGGCCTCGACGTCGGAGAGGACGGCATGACCCATCAGTGCATCGATTACGTCGGCCTTTTCCGCAACACCTTCGGCTGGAACGTCATCGTCCCCGCCGACCCGAACCAGACCGACCGCGCGACGCGCTGGATGCTTGCGGAGCCGGGAAATATCTGCCTCGTGATGGGACGCAGCGTGCTGCCCGTGGTGACGAAAGAGGACGGCACTCCCTTCTACGGCGGAGACTACAAGTTCCGCTGCGGCGCGATCGACCTGCTTCGCGGCGGACGTGACGTCGTCATCCTCGCGATGGGGCACATCGCGGGACGCGCCGTGGAGGCGCGCGAGGCGCTCGCCCAAGAGGGGATCAGCGCCAAAGTGCTGCACTGCGCGACGCCGCTTTCGATGGACAAAGATGAGCTTTTCGCGCTCGTCGGAGATCTGCCGCTGCTCACCTGTGAGGACCACCACGCCGACACCGGCATCGGCGCGATCGCCGCGCTGGCTTTCGCGCGCGCCGGCAAAGCGGTGAAGATAAAGAACCTGGGGGTGACGCGCTACGGCCTCTCTGGCTCGAACAGCGACGTCCTCGCCGATATGGGACTCACCGCTGCGGGAATCGCCGCCGCGGCGAAGGAACTGCTTAGATGATTCAGGCGGGAGACCTTGTCTTCATCTGGAACCCCAAAAGGGGAGACAGTTTTCTCGTCAAGGTTCAGCCGGGACAGAGCCAGGGCACGCACTTCGGCCAGATAAAGCACACGGAGCTCATGGAGCATGATTATGGGGAGGGGCTCCGCACGCCGAAGGGAGAGGTCTATTTCCTGCTGCGCCCGACGCTGTGCGTGTACACGCGCCGTCTCAAGCGGCAGACGCAGATCGTCTTCCCCTAAGAGGCGGGCTTCATCATCGAGCACCTCAACATTTTTCCCGGCTGCACCGTCGTCGAATGCGGTACAGGGTCGGGCAGCCTCTGCTGCACCTTCGCCCACTTCGTCGGCGACACGGGGAAGGTCTGTACCTACGATCGCCGCGAGGAGTTCTCCGCGCTCGCGAGGAAGAACGCCGAGAAATGGGGCGTGGCGCACCGCATAGAGTTCAACGTCCGTTCGCTTGACGAAGGCTTCAAAGAGCGCGGCGCCGACGCTGTCTTTCTCGACGTGCCGACGCCGTGGGAATATATCGACAAGGCCTATGAGGCGCTTGCGCCGGGAAACCACCTCGGCATCCTCGTGCCGACGACGAACCAGATCTCTGACACGC
>CAKSWL010000289.1 GCA_934511335.1 uncultured Cloacibacillus sp.
ACATTAATCTGCAGTGTATCGGCATCCTTGTCCACGATGAAACCCATGCGCGTCGCCTCGCCGGGACGCATAGCGCCGTCGGTCTTGTTGATTTGCGCCTCGGCTCTGTTGTTCATGTATGAATAGAGCATCTCCTGCGTATCAAGAGGCTCCGCCGTCATCATATAGTAGCCCTTGGTGGAGTCGGCTATCTTGCGCAGCCGCTGTTCATTCACCCCCTCTTCGAGACCGATGATATTGACGGATACTTTCATCCTCCGGCAGGAGGATATGACCTCTTCAGGCGTCGTCGATGAGGAATTGTCCTCCCCGTCTGTGATAAGGATTATGTGACGCCCCTCGTATATTGAGTCGTTTAAAAGCTCCATCGCCGCCCAAGCTGCGTCGCAGGCGTCGTATATCGCCGTGTTGCCGCCCGCCTGTAATGAATCGATGACGGATATGAGCTCTCTTTTTTGTTCTTTGATATTTTGTGCCGTGAGTGTCGTTATCTCGGCGGGGTAATATACGTTTTCGTTGAAAGTTATTATCCCGATGCGGTGCCCGACGGGCAGGCTGTTGATATATTCCTTGGCGGCGAACTTGGCCCTCTCCATGCGCTCCCCATTCATGCTGCCGGACTGGTCTATTGCAAGCACATAGACGGGGGAATAGACCCAGATTATCTTCAGGTTCTTCAGCGCCTTCCTGTTATGCTTGCCAGCCTCGTTGTCTATCTTGTAGGGAGCCTCTTTACCCTTTGCGGTGGGAGCTTTCTTGAGCATTCCCTCTTTTGTAAGATAGCTCCAAGCGTCGTTGTCCCATTTTTTCTTCTGCGCGGTGGCGGCTTCGCCCGATGAGGACCCGGCCGCCGAGTAGTTCAGAGAGCGCAGGTCGCCCTCGTAGGCCGCCGGAGCGGGGTCGTTCATGATCGACGGCGCTCCCAGCCCCTCGAACTTGGCTTTCCCTCTGCTATGGGCGTATTCGGCGCGAAGGTTGTAGAGATAGCTGGATGTGAGCGAAGCCAGAATATAACCGGCATAGGCGGCCTCCTTCCCTCCCTTCATAAATTCCGCCGTCTTATTGCCGCCGGCATTGTCCGTAAATGTGTCATACATATTGATACGCATCCCCAGCGGTTTGAGCGAAGAGCCGCTCATGCCGCCTCCGCTTGCCGCCATAGGATGGCCCGCCGCCTCCCATACTATATCGGACTGTATGTAGTCGGATACATATTTGGTGGGCCCTTGATATATTCTGATGGTGCCAAGAGTGCTCTCCCCGTTGGTCGCTTCGTAGAAGGCGTCCGCCCAGTGATAGATAATTTCTTCCATCGTGAGCGCGTCGCGGTCTTTGACGTTGTCGGTGTTCAGGTATCTGTAGTAGCTGATATCAAAGTCGTGGACGGCCGCCCACGCCGCGCATGGCACGAGAACAAAAACAGCCGACGCCGCCAGCAGGATGATTATTAATTTCGTCATGGCGCTTGCCCGCATCGATATACACCTCTTTCTCTCTACTTTAATAATATCCCCAGCACCACCGCAAGCGCGTCGTTAACGGAAATCCCCTTGCTTTTGGACATCTCCGCGGCCTCCTTATTTAAACGCGCCTGCTCCGCCGCGCTCTTTTGCGCCATGGCGGCTCTGATGGCGTTGGCCTTTTCCTTCAGGCTGGCCCCTTTGGCCGCGGCGGCGGACTGATTGACGGGCGCGGGAGTCTGTTTTGCCGCAGCCTGAGCGCTGCCGCCCGCCTGCTTAGCCGCAGCCTGTTTTGCCTGCTCCCGCGCTTGGCGCCTTCTTTCCTCCTCTTTGGCCTTGGCAGCTTCGGCGTTAAGGCGCTTGCGCTCTTCGGCGGCGCGGCGTCTCTCCTCTTCACGCGCCTTTTCCGCCTCGGCGGCAAGACGTTTCTGTTCGGCCATCTCACGCCGGCGCTTTTCCTCCGCCTCCGCTCTGGCGACCAGCTCGGCGCGCCGGTCGGCTGCGTCTTCATAGATTCCCGCTTTGGCGTAGAGGTCGATGGCTTTGCGAATATCCTTAGCCGTCGCTATTCCTTCTTCATAAATACGTCCCAATTCGTAGGAGGCCTCCGCTCTTCCTCCCTCGGAGGCCTGTTCCAGCATCTCCATGCCGCTTTTTACATTTTTGGGCACGCCGGAGCCCACTGTGTACATCTTGCCCAAAAGGTATCTGGCACCAAGATGTCCCTTGTCGGAAAGGGGGATAAGAAGTCCCGCCGCCTTGGGGAGATTTTGTTCGCCTGCCGCGCCGTTGTAGTATGAGCGGGCAATTTCGTATTCGGCTTCCGTGTAACCCTTTTCCGCCGCCTTTTTCAGCAGCTCCAGCCCCTCCGCTTTCCTGCCCTGCGCCAAGCTCTCCTTACCTCGGACATAGAGCGTCGAGGGGTCTGAATCCATCACGCCGCTCATTAAAAAGAATCCGCCTCCGGCAAGAGCCAGCGCTATGATGACACAGGCGGCCAATAACCCCGTATTTTTCTTTTTAGGGTCACTTACGCTTTGTTTGCGGCCGGTCGTCGGCGGTACGTAGGCCACCGTTTGAGCGGCCTCCTCATGCGAATGGGGCACCCACGCCGTACTTTGCGCGGAGGTAAGCCGCCGCCCGTTGAGAGCCGCGCGAAACTCCTCCATGCTCTGATATCTGTCGCCCGGCTTGACGGACAAGGCGCGCCAGGCGCTCGGGCTGGGGCCGTCAGATCTGTTCCGCCGCGCTTCGGAGCCCAAGGACACGGGCAAGGGCTACACGCTGGCGCAGAAGG
>CAKSWL010000290.1 GCA_934511335.1 uncultured Cloacibacillus sp.
TCCAGCCGTCCGCCTGCAACGCGAACGCCACGCGCCACGGTATGCCCATCAGGTTTTTCGCCGGCCCCGTTGGGGCTATCAGCGTGGACGCCGCGCCGACTATGCCTTTGTTCGTGCCCTGCTTATAGCGCGCCGTGTTCTCCGGGCAGCTTGCCGCACCTTTGCCGCTGCCGAAATATGAATCTCCGAGAACGAGCCAGAGCGTGCCGTCGTCTCGCAACACGCGCCGCACTTCGCGGAATATCTCGACCAAGCGCTCCACGTACAGCCGCGGCTCAGGCTCAAGCCCTATTTGCCCCGGGACGCCGTAGTCCCGCAGCCTGTAGTATGGCGGCGAGGTGACTACGCAGTGGAAGGTCTCGGGCAGCATTCCGCGAAGTACGGTAAGAGCATCTCCGATAAAAATCATTTGTGTCTCTCATAAAATTTATATCGTTGGCTTTTAGGCTTCTCCATCCTTCACGACCTCCCATTTGATCGCCACGCAGCGGTTTTTAACGCCATTTGTATTGCGCTGATATTTATATGTAAAACGCGGACCGTCGCCTGCGGAAAGCCGGAGCAGTCCCATGCCGGCCATGGCGCGCAGCACCCGCAGGCGCGAAACGTGCAGGGACTCCGTGAGCTGCGTGAATCGATCGGATTTGATATACAGATAGCCGCCGGCATACTCGCCGATATCTTCCGTGTTGCGGATGGCCGTCAGCACGGCGTTCACATCCTCCAGCCCGATCGCGCCGCCTTCGCCTTGCTGATAGCTGAGAGCGGAGCGCAGCACTTCAAGCGCCTTGCTATAGTCGACCTCCGTTTCCACCTGCGCCTCCTCGACGGCGAGGATTCGCAGCCTGAGCTTGAGGTGTTGAGGCAGACCGCGGCCAAGCGACTCATATAGCGACAACTTCCGTTTTAAGACGGATTCATCTCCGAGGCTGATCATTTCTCGGCCTCCTGCAACTCCTGCGCCTCGATGTCCTCTATGGCGTATTTCAGCGTAAGCGCGGCCTGCTTCTTAGAGACAAGCCTTTCTTCGAGGTTCTCCTGCAAGGTTTTGAGCACTTTCAAAGTTTTATCTGTGATAAGGCATTTCATCGTAAAGTAGTCCTCCTGTGTTAAAATAGAGGCGGTAGTTGCAGCTACCGCTGTCTTTTGGTGTGCGCCATCTCACTTTTGAGATGGCTTTTTTCTTGAAGAAATAGTTCTACCATGGCCTCAAAGCCTGTTTTTAAGTCATGCTCGACAAAACGCGAATCGACAAAAAGTTCAGTCAGCACATCCGCTATCAGGGCCAGACAATTGCCGCAAGTCCCAATGATGCTGTTGTTGATGTTGTCTCCCGCGTCATATGCCGCCACGAAGCTGTTAAAGCCGTCTGGCGCTGCGTTGACCGCTTGCAGCATCTTGTAAATGCTTTGTGTCGCTGCCACATCGCGCGAGTTGTCTTTTCGAACTGTGTAAATAAACGGGATATCATTTTCAAACACGCAAATGATTTTTCTAATTTCTTTGTCTTCCATGGCTATGCCTCCTTAAGTTTTCGCTTCGCCGCGAAGCGATCTAGGTCTTGCTGTGCGGTCGCCCTCGTCTTTCGGTCCGGCAGCTCTGAGAGATTCGCCTTATGCAGCTGCCCGTCGCGCGACCGCCACAGCGTGCAGTAAAAACCGCCGCCCTCGATGCGGATATTCGGCGACACTCCGACAAAAATCTCATGTCCGCGATAAAAATACCGGCTACCCATTGGACACCTCTTGCATACCTTTGCGCGCCGCGTACAAATCGAGATCGCGTTGTGCCTCCTCGACCGTATCCCTCCATGGCAGCACACGCACACCGTGGCCCGTTGATTTCCCTGGCTTGAGAAACCGTGCCTTGAACACCTCCCCGCCGATTCCGGGCTCTACGCGATAGCAATATCCGCGATCGTCCTCATATACTTTACTCATTGCTGAGCGCCTCCTCGTCCTCAATCGCGATTCGCACCGACTGCGCCACCACGCCCACCAGCCCGAAGATCCCGAGGAAAAACACCGTCTTGACCAGCGCCAGATTAGGCGCGATGTGGTAATAAAAAAACTCACTCTGCGCAAACTGCTCCATCATTTTTCAATCCTTCCGTTCCGCCATGTCGGCGGTTTTCGCTTCATCTGCCGCCTTGCCTGCTTTGCGCGGTACAGGCAGATTCCTATAGCGGTTCCTATCATTGCCGCCATGATTACGATGTATGCAGCAGTGCTCATTTTTTCCTCTCCTTTCTGCGAGGGTGCTCTGATATCCATTTATCCAGTTCGTAGATGTCATAGCGGGTTAGTTTTTCCTTCCCTTCCAGTTGCAGGAACTCAGGGCCTTCTCCTTCATCCCGCCAGTTGCGAAGCGTGCGAGGCGATATCCCCAAGTATTTTGCCGCGCTTTTCTCACACAAGAGCCTGGGCGGACGATCCGCGGCGTCGTCGAGTTTTTCAATTGTTTCGGCGAGCGCCGCTTTGAGTTCATCGACGACTGTTACGACTTCAAGCTCTGTCATCTTTCTTCTCCTTTCTTGATGCGCACACCCCGCCATTTACGGGTGGCGCCGGATTTACACGGAACAAACATTTTCATCTGGTGAAGCGCTCCGCCTACAACGTTCTTCGCCGTTCGTTTGAAATTCGTCTCCGCTATTCGGTTGTCATGGTGCTGGCGTTGCTTTCTAGCCATTCAGTGCCTTGAGCACCAGTTCGACCACCATCTTGTTCACGCTCTTGCGCTCCTGATAGG
>CAKSWL010000291.1 GCA_934511335.1 uncultured Cloacibacillus sp.
GATCAGCAGCCGTGCGCGAAATATGCCCGCCTCCTTTAAGGCGGCGATCTCCTCCGATATTTTTTCCAGGTCGAGCGTGACCCCATGCGTTATCACGCAGAGTTTTCCCCCATGGTGGATGCCGCAGGGCAGATAGTCGAGCGTGAAGCGCTCCCCGCCTGCGGTTATCTGGTGACCGCCGGTGGCGGAGCCATGAAAGCGCACGATGACCTCCGAGCGGTTGGCAAAGAAATCCAGCAGTTTGTCCTTGCCCTCATGCCCCCACTGCAGACCGGTTATGATGTTGTTCTCAGAGGAAATCATCAGACTCCCTCTTCCGGAGCGCCCTCTTTTATGAGCTTGAGCATCTCCGGCGCCGTCACAAGCTTCACGGGCAGGTTTTTATAGTTTTTGGCGAGCTCTTCGAGGAACATCACCGTCGAAGGGCGGAAATGACATATTACCACCAGCGCTCCGCGCTTTTGCGCGTTTTTCACGATCTCGCGGAAACGAGCCGCGATGGCGTTTTTATCGGCGGTGTTGTCAAGAAAGCCGCGGTTCTGCAGGGCCTCTACCCCCGCCGAGAGCGCCGCAGCATAGGCGACGCTTTTGCCGGAAGTGCGGCTGTCGACGAAGATCAGGCCCCGTCTTTTAAGCTCCGCCATTACCGGCGCCATCAGCCTGGCGTCGGCGGTGGCGAGCGAGCCGCGGTGATTGTTCAGCCCAATCGCGCCGGGCAGGGAATCGAGGGCCGCGGCGGTCTTCTGCCGGACTAAATCCGCGCTCATCCCTTTTCCGATGATATATTGGGAGCTGTCTTTGTCCACCTCCGCCTGCATCGGCAGATGGAGCAGATAGGGGACGCCTTTTGATGCGGCAAGCGCTGCGGTCTCTTTCGAGTAACGCTGATAGGGGATTATGGACCAAGTGAGCGGCATGTCCAGCGCCGCGACGCGCTTCGTGTATTCCATCTGCCCGCCGCCGTCGTCGACGATCAGCGCAAGCAGCGGCACGGGGCCGCTGTATTTCATCTCTGCGGGGCGCGCCGGCTGTGGGGCCTGCTCAAGCGGTTTTACGGCCCCGTCGGGAGAGGGCGCCGCAGCATCGGGCGAAATGATAAGCGGCGCGTCTTTTTTCACGCCCTCTTTCACGCCGGCGTCCGGACTGACGGCGCTCCCCGCCTTTACCGCGGCATCAGGATGCTGCGCTTTTTCGAGTGTCTTTTCGCTGTCGCAACAGAACCACGCGAGCGCGCAGGCGGCAAGCACGGCGATAACGACCGCCAGCGCCGCCTTTTTTACTATGCCGCCTTGTTTTCTGTAGTGTCTGCCCATCTGTGCGCCGTCCTATTTTTTCTCTTTGATCTTCTGCTTGAGCACGCCAAGCGCCTTCTGGAACTGTTTGTCATTCTTTTTGTCCTTTTTAGGCTCGCCCTCCACTTTGATGTCCGGCTGCAGTCCCTTATGGTCTATGACAAACCCGGACGGCGTGTGATAACGCGCGATCGTCACATAGATGCCGGAGCCGTCCGGCAGGTTGAAGAGCGTCTGGACTGAACCTTTTCCGAAGGTCTTCATCCCGACGATCGTACCGCGTTTGTGGTCCTTCACCGCGCCGGCAAATATTTCCGCCGCGCTCGCGCTGCCCTCGTTGACAAGCACCACGAGCGGCAGGTCGTTAGCACGTCCCTCTTTTACGTAGAGCGTCTCGTTGGCTTTCTCAAAGCGTCCCTTCATCCCGACGACCATGCCTTTGGGGACGAACTGCGAGGTGACGTCCACGCAGACGTCGAGGAGCCCGCCGGGGTTGTTGCGGAGATCCATGACGACGCCTCTGACCTTTTTATCCATCGCTTTTTTGAGGGCCGCGCGCAGCTCCTCGTCCGTCTTGAGGTTGAAGTGGTTGAGCTTTATGTAGGCGATGCCGTCGTTAAGCATCTCCAGGCGCACCGTCTTGATTTTGATTATCTCGCGTACGATATTCACAGGGATCAGCTTGTCGACATTCTTGCGGCGAATCTGAATCGTGACGGGCTTTCCCGCGGGGCCGCGCAGAAGCTTCACAACTTCGTCGCTGTCCATCCCCATGACGTTTTTATCGTCGACTTTGATGATCTCGTCAAGCGGTTTGACGCCCGCGCGGTCGGCAGGCGTGTCCTCGATCGGGGCGATGACGATCGTCCGCCCGTCGCGCGAGGCCATGTAGATGCCGAGGCCGCCGTATTCGCCCTCCATCTCCATGTTTTCCTCTTCAAGCGCCCTGGGCTCCACAAAGCGCGTATAGGGATCGTCAAGAGATTCGACCAGCCCTTTAAGCGCGCCATAATACATCTTTGTGTCGTCGACCTTGCCCTTTTTATCGCCGTCCACCTGATAGGTGGAGAGCGCGAGCTTCACCTGTTTGATTATCGCCAGCTGCTGCGGGGTAAAGGGCAGGCTCTTATCCCAATCGGCCCCGACGGCCTGGGGGATCATATAAAGGGACGCGCAGATAAGTATCCCTGCCAGCACCCCCGCGGCGATGTTCAAGATCTTGGATTTCAAATTTATCACATGCCTTTCTTCAGTCTTTGTCTTTTACCTGAGGTATTTCATCGGATTCACCGCGTTGCCGTTCACGCGTACCTCAAAGTGAAGGTGGTTTCCGGTGGTGATGCCGGTGGAGCCGACCCGTCCGATCACCGTCTGGCGGGAGACCTTCGCATCCTCCGTAACCTCTATTTTAGATAGGTGCGCATATACGG
>CAKSWL010000292.1 GCA_934511335.1 uncultured Cloacibacillus sp.
CTTCACTCACATCAGGGCAGTTTTTTGTTCCGTACATGACGGTAGGCATCGCTTATTATCTCCATTCCCGTTATTCTATGAACATTGAATCGCCGAAGGAAAAGAAGCGGTAGCGCTTCTTCACCGCCTCGCGGTAGACGCGCATCATCGTCTCATAGCCGCCAAAGGCGGATACGAGCATCAGCAGCGTGCTCATCGGCAGATGAAAGTTGGTTATCAGGGCGTCTATCGTCTGGAAGCGGTATCCGGGGCTGATGAAGAGCTTTGTGTCGAGCACGCCGGGGACGATTTCGCCGTACCGCTGCGCGAAGGATTCCAGCGTGCGCACGACGGTGGTGCCTACGGCGACGACGCGGCCGCCGCTCTCCCTAGTCTGCCGTATCGCCGCCGCCGCCGCGGGCGGTATCTCGCAGAGTTCCGTGTGCATGACATGTTCTGCGATGTTTTCCGCTTTAACAGGGCGGAAGGTGCCGAGGCCTACTTGCAGCGTGATGAAGACATGCCGCACGCCCTTTTCTTCAAGCTTTTTCAGCAGCTCCGGCGTGAAATGCAGTCCGGCGGTCGGCGCGGCGACGGAGTTCTCTTTTTCACGTTTTGCGTAAACCGTCTGATAGCGTTCTGGGTCGGCGCGGCTCTCCGTTATGTAATGAGGCAGCGGCGTATGGCCCAGGCGGTGGATCAGCGCAAGAGGGTCGGCCTCTTCCGCGAAGATTATCGTGCGCAGCCCGTCGTCAAGCCTCGCCCCCACGGTTATCTCGGTCTCCGCGTCAAGCGCGACCTTCGTCCCCTCCGGCAGCTTACGCCCCGGGCGGACGAGGACCGTCCATTCGCCGGCCCGCGCACCGGGGTTGAGGAAAAATATCTCCACCCGCGCGCCGTCGCCGCTTTCGTTCTTTTTTACGCCCGCGACGCGCGCCGGCAGGACGCGGGTGTCGTTCATCACCAACAGGTCGCCGGAATGGAGGTACTCTGTGAGTTCGCGGAATATCCGGTCTTCGGTGCGCCCGTCCTCTCTGTGTACCACCAACAGCCGCGACGAGTCGCGCGGCTCCGCGGGGTCCTGCGCGATGAGTTCCTTGGGAAGCTCATAGTCGTAGGCGGCGGTCTTTGAAAGGTCCGTCTTCATATCTTTCAATTGCCTCTTTCCAGCGTCGTTCCAGGAAAATAATAGTCGAGGATTTGACGATAGCTCCATCCCGCCTCGGCGAGCGCTTTCGCCGTCCACTGCGGCAGACCGACGCCGTGCCCCGAGCCGCGTCCTGAGATGGTCACCATGGCCCCAGAGGCGCCGTTCATCGAAAGCTGCGGCGCGCCCACGGCGGCGTTGTACACCGGCGCCGCTGCGGGCTGGGGGGCGGACGATGGTTCGGACGTCTTTTTGCCGCTCATCCGCGCTTCGCCTTCGGCGATGAATTTAGGATAGTCTTTTTCTTTGCCGATCATCGAAACGAGCTCCTGAACGGTGAATATCTTGTTTTGCGTCATCCAGTAGAGTTTGTCCACATCCTTTTCAGGCATCGACGACCGGTCGGCGATTACCGGATGGCTTGCCTGCCGGTGGCTCTGCGCCGCCGCGTTCGGCGTATAACCGCTTGCCGCGCCGAATTCAAAGAGGGTGCTCTTTACCACGTCGGCGCCGACGGCTGAGCGGAATTTACTTCCTGTGACGAGCCGTGTGCCGCTGCTGCCGCTTACCTCAAGCTGCAAAACGCGGCCGCTTTCGTCGCGCGAGTAAGGCCTGATCGACGATATCGAGCCCACCGGCACGCCCGCGGCTGCGAGGCGGCTTGATATCTGGCTCATGGAGAGCGTCGTCTGCCATCTGCCGTTGGGGCTGTTATAGTTTATCGGGTCGGGGCGCGCCTGGAGGTAGGGGATGTCTTTGCCCCATACCGCCTTCGCGGAGGCGCTGAAACCGCCGCTGTCTCCGTAATAGAAGATTTGCGCCGCGCCGCCGCCGTATTTGAGCATCTCCCCCGCCGTGGCGTTCACCGCGGCCTCTATGGCGGGAGATTCGCTCGCGACGCCGCCGTAGCTCTGGCAGTGCACCTGGGCGCAGAGGTCGTAACTGCCGTGTTTCTTTGACGAGAGCGTGTAGGTGCGCGCCAGCACCGCCTGGGCTTTGAGAGCCTCCGCGGGCCAGGCGGGGCTCATTTCGTCTTTCAGCACGCCCTTGAGATATTCTTCGATGTCCACCCTGTTTACGATGTTGAAGCCGGCTGACGATGCTTCAAAGATGATCGTCCCGTGGTAGCTCACGCCGTTGATTATTATCGGGGACGGCGAGGTGACGGTGACCGGCATGGCGTAAGTGACCGCTCCGGCGCGGAGCAAACTCCCGCCAGAATGAGAAAGGGAAAAAGAGCCGGTGATCGCCGGAGTCACCCCGCCCGATGCCACTCTTATCACGTACGAAACGCCGCCGATCGTACACTGGCGGGCGTTTCCCTTAAGCAGGACGGAAATGTCGCGCGCATCGGCCGCGCCCGCAAGGGAAAAAAACAACAGAAGCGCCGTAATATATTTTTTCACTATTTCCACCTTGAGAATATATTCAATATCAATGTAAGGATGACGCTCACGACCAGCATCGTCCCAAAGGGGGCGAATACGGTGAGATTTTTCTTCTGGTAAGTGATGTCGCCGGGCAGTTTGCCAAACGGTATATTCAGCTTTCCGGCGATGATCAGCACGACTCCGGCCGCGGCGATGAAC
>CAKSWL010000293.1 GCA_934511335.1 uncultured Cloacibacillus sp.
GCCGGAGGCGATGGTGCTCTGCGCCAACGGCACCGACACGGAATTCCTGCTCTCCGAAGGCATCGCGGAGGCCGACGGCTACGTCGCGGCGACCGAGCATGACGAAACGAACCTCATGCTTTCGGTGCTCGCGAAGACCCTCGGCGTCTCCAAGAGCATCGCGGTGGTGCGCCGGCCGAATTATCTTGAAATGACGAACCATATACCGGTAGACGCCATCGTAAACCGCAACCAGACGCTTGCCGACGCCATCACGCGCAGCGTCCGCTATCCCGGCTCTTCAAGGGTGCTGACGGTGCTCGAGGAGATCAGCGCCGAGGCCGTCGAGACAACGCTTTCCCAGGACTCGCCGGCGATCGGCAAAAACCTCGCCGCGCTGAAGATGCCCCCGGGATCCCTGATCGGGCTTTTGGAGCGCGGAAGCGAAATGCTGATCCCCACCGGCGGGACGATCCTCAGGGCCGGCGACAAAATAGTCGTCTTCGGGACGGCGGCGGTGATGGATACGGCGATGCTTCCCTTCGGAGAAGATAAATCTTGAATTACCGGATCGTCGCGCGCTTTCTCTCCATCCTCATATTGACGATCACCGTTTCGATGGGCTTTCCGCTGCTGTGGGCGCTGAGGGACGGCACGAGCGACGTTCACGCCTTTTTGCTCTCGGCGGCGGCCGGCCTGGCGATGGCGGGCGTGCTGCACCTTGCAGGACGCGGCGCCCCCAAAGGCGAGCTCGGAACGCGCGAAGCGATCGCCGGCGTCGCCTTTGCCTGGGTAGCCGCCTCGCTGCAGGGCTGTATGCCTTACTTCTTCGGCGGCTATATACCGTCGTTCACCGACGCCTACTTTGAGGCGATGTCCGGCTTCACGACGACGGGAGCGACGATCCTGCGGGACGTCGAGGCCGTGCCGCGCGGCATCCTTATGTGGCGCGCGCAGACGCAGTGGCTCGGCGGCATGGGGATCGTCGTGCTCGTGATCGCGATGCTGCCGCTGTTCGGCGTCAACATGACCCAGCTCTTTAAAGCGGAAATACCCGGGCCGAACCTTGAAAAGACAAGCCCGCGGATCACCGATATGGCGATGATGCTCTGGAAGGTCTACATGGGGCTGACGGTCGTCGGCATCGTGCTGCTGGTTTTCGGAGGCATGTCGCTCTACAACTCCATCGCCCATATTTTCGCCGCCGTCTCTACCGGCGGATTTTCCACGCATAACGCAAGCGTCGCCTTTTATGACTCAGCGTACATCGAATATGTTTTGACGGCGATCATGTTTCTCTCGGGCGCCAACTTCAACCTGCACCTTGCGGCCATCCGCGGAAGGACGCTGCGTCCCTACCGCGATTCGGAGTTTTGTTTTTACTCGGCGGTCGTAGGCGGCTCCATCCTGCTGATTTGCGCCGTGCTGATCTGTGTTGGGATTCACAGCAGCTTTCTCGACGCGCTGCGCTACGCCTCTTTCCAGGTGGTCAGCGTCATCACGACGACCGGCTTCGTCACCACGAACTACGCGCTCTGGCCGGTGTTTCCCCAGCTTTTGCTGCTCGCCCTCATGTTTATGGGCGGCTGCGCAGGCTCGACGGCGGGCGCGATCAAATGCGTGCGTTTTCAGGTCATTTTGAAGGAGGCCGGCGCCGAACTCCGGCGGATGGTCCATCCAAACGCCGTCATCGCGATCTTTCAGGGCAAAAGGACGGCTGCCGCCTCGATGGTCACCTCGGCGGGCTGCTTCATCGCAGTATACTTCATCATCTGGGGCGTATCGGCGCTTGCCGTAAGCTTCAGCGGACATGACATCGTGACCTCGATCAGCGCGGTGGCGGCCACGCTGAGCAACGTCGGCCCCGGACTGGCCGACGTCGGCCCCGTCTGCAACTTCGCCGACCAGACCGCCTTTGCGAAATGGGTCTACGTCTTCGATATGCTCTGCGGACGTCTTGAGCTCTACACGGTGCTCGTCCTCTTCACGAAAGACCTCTGGCGGAAGTAGCGCCGGCGGCGCCTGTCGCCTTTTTGTTTATTCACATAGTTAATCACACTATCGCTAGTGTGATGTGAATAAGATGTTGATATATATAGCGTATTTTACCTTTTCAAACGGCGCTTTTATGATATTATAGGCAAAGGCTGCGTAACACTGCGCGGACTTGTAAAAATTACGCCTTTTATTTTGGAGGTCTGTCATAATGATCATAAAACCAGCTTTCAGCCAGACAGCGAAGGATATTTTGCGTGACCGCTATCTGTGGCGCGACGATGATAGGAACCCTGTGGAGAAGCCCAAGGAGATGCTCGAGCGGGTCGCGAAATATGTCTCGGGCGCGGAATCGAGCCTCGCCCTGCGGTATAAATGGGCGGACGAGTTCTATGACGTGATGGCAAAATTGCTTTTTCTGCCTAACAGCCCGACCCTGATGAACGCGGGACGCCCCGCGCCGCACGGACAGCTCGCGGCCTGCTTCGTCATCGGCATCGAGGATTCGATGGAGAGCATCTGCGAGGCGCTGCGCAAGCAGATGCTGATACACAAGAGCGGCGGCGGCACGGGCTTCAACTTTTCAAAGCTCCGCAGCGAGGGCGCTAAGGTCAACAGCACCAACGGGCGCGCCTCGGGGCCGGTGTCGTTCATGGGCCTCTTCGACAAGGCCACGGAGACGGTACAGCAGGGCGGCATGCGCCGCGGCGCCAATATGGGCATCCTCAATAT
>CAKSWL010000294.1 GCA_934511335.1 uncultured Cloacibacillus sp.
TCGTCGCCGTCACGCTGCTCGACCTCGAACAGTTCCAGGCAACGGGCAGGCCTGCGGATCTTTTCGCCTGGAAGGCGATCCTCTTCGGCCTCATTCTTTTTGCGGCGCAGAAAAGGCTGAAGTGGAGCCCGGTGGTATTTATCGCAATATCGGCGGCTGTCGGGGTCATCTTTAATTTCGGCGCATAGAAAAGGATATCTTTGGCAATTACTGCCTTTTGCAAGACGTTCTTCAAATAAAACGGCAATAATTCAAATAAAAAGCAGAAAATCTTCATAAAATCTCCATATTTAAGTTATATATTAGCTTCCAGAAACAATATAGTTCGTTGATCCGAGCAATCTGGGAGTGATTTAGAATGACAACAATAAATATGTGGAAAAGATCGAAAAAACTCATCACAACATCTGTCCTTATCTCGGTGATGGCTGCGCCGGCCTTTGCCTCGCACCTGCCGCCGCAGCAGCCCCCGGCACCGCCGAAGCAGCACCATAATGGCGGCTCGAACAATACGGGAGCATTGGTTACGGGAGCGATCCTCGGCGCGGTGCTGACGACCGTCATCAACAATTCGGCCTCAAACTAGGAGGCGGCGAAGATGAATAAAATTTTTTTCGCGGCGCTTATACTGATGCTTCTTGCCACTATCTGCCTTTCACAGGCCGCCTTCGCGGAGAGCTTCGCCGAAGTCGAGAGGACGGAGAGGAATATCGTCTACCTCGACACGATTCGATCGAGGATAACGGCGGCTATCTGACGGCGGCCTTAAAGATCATCCTCCGCACGCTGGAGGAGAGGGCTAAATTCAAGGAGCGCAGCGGTCTTGACGCACATTACATCCTGATGACGTTCGCATATAATATGGTGGCGCGCGAAGGCCAACTGCTCAAAATCGAGGTAGTATACGGCTATGAAGCGGCAGGAAATGAATCAAACAAGTCTTCCGCCCAGGGCTGGCGCGCCCTTTAGGAAAACACCGTCGGCGCGGTCATCTGCAACAAAATAATTGGGGCTTAAATAAGCGGCTTTTCAAAATTACTCATTCACATACACCCCTTCTTCAGAATGGGAGGACGAGGCCCTGCCTCGCCCTTCATTACCTTTCTAATTTGTAATCATTCCAAAGGTTGACAAAATTATTAGCTTATGCTAACCTTAGCGCCGTAAATAAGTTAGTGCTATCTAACCACTGAGAAGAGACGGAGGTAATGCCTATGATGCCCTTGATGATGGCTGAGACTAAAATGACTTACGGAATCAAGAGGGTAGGCGGAGAGGGTACTCAGAGGCAGTTTATCGAGGGGCTCGGCTTCGTCCCCGGAGCGGAAGTCATGATCATATCAAAAAATGAGAACAACCTCATTGTCAGTATAAAGGGCTCTAGAATGGCGATAAACAGAGACGTGGCCCTTAAAATAATGGTTTAACAAGGAGAGGATCTGTTATGAAGACTCTGAAAGAGGCGAAGCCGGGCGAGTCCGTCAGCGTCGTTAAGGTGCACGGAGCCGGCGCTTTGCGCCGTCGTCTGCTTGATATGGGCATCACAAAGGGAAGCCGCATCGACGTATTGAAGACGGCGCCGCTTGGCGACCCGATCGAGGTCACGATACGCGGATATGAACTCTCTCTGCGGAAGTCGGAGGGAGAGATGGTCGAGGTAGAACCTATCATTTAAAGCTATGCGTGGGACGTGCGTCTTACGCATTTTAAAATCTTATTTAGGTTAGGCTTTACTAACCGCAGGAGGAATTGGCATGATCAAAAAAATTGCTCTCGCCGGCAACCCCAACAGCGGCAAGACGACTTTATTCAACGCCCTCACCGGCGCCAACCAGTCGGTCGGCAACTGGCCGGGCGTTACGGTGGAAAAGAAGGAAGGCTATCTGCGCGGTAAAAAAGAGGTGCGGATCATCGATCTTCCCGGCATATACTCCCTCTCTCCCTACAGCCCCGAGGAGCGCGTCGCCAGGAATTATCTGCGGGACGAGGCCCCTGACGCGATCATCAACATCATCGACGGCAGCAACCTCGAACGCAATCTCTATCTGACGACGCAGCTCGCGGAGCTCTCGATCCCGGTCGTGGCGGCGGTCAATATGATCGACGTCGTAAAGAAGAGGGGCGAATCGATAGACTGCGCCAAGCTCTCCCGAAAACTCGGCCTCCCCGTGGTGGAGATTTCCGCCCTTAAAGGGACGGGGCTTGACGCGCTCGTCAAAGAGGCCTGCTCTGCGGCGGAAGAAAAGAGCGTCCCAGCGACGAAAAGGATATTCCAGGGCTCCGTCGAAAAGGCCCTCGCCGAGATTGAGCTGGCCTTCGCGGACACTCTGCCGGCAGACCGCGTCCGCTGGTACTCCATCAAACTCTTCGAGGGAGACCCCGACGTACTGGCGGAGCTGAAGGACAACGTCTGCGGCATCAAGACGGCAAGCGCCGTTCGGGAATCCTGTGAGGCTAAATTTGACGACGACGCCGAAAGCATCATCACCGGCGAAAGATACGCCTACATCAGCACCCTGATCAAGGAAACGCACAAGAAGCAGAGCGACTCCGCCCTCTCGATGACGGACAAGATAGATGCCGTGGTGACGAACCGCGTGCTCGCGCTGCCGATATTCGCCGCGATCATCTTCGCGGTCTACTATATTTCCGTGACGACCGTCGGCGCTTTCGTCACGGACTGGACTAACGACGTTCTCTTC
>CAKSWL010000295.1 GCA_934511335.1 uncultured Cloacibacillus sp.
GATATCCCCTGCGCCGCCGCCGCAAGCAGGAAGAGGACGAGCAAGAGCAGCGCCTGCCGGCGGCGATTTTTTTTAAATTCTACCTGGAACCTGCCGCCGCGCGTCAGCCAGACAAAAAGCGGGATGTCGGCGAAGAGCAGAAAATCCCACGGCTTGAGCAGCACCCAGATCGATTTCGCAATCAGCCCCGTCTGCGGCACCAGCATCACGTCGTGAAAGATAAAAATGTCCGCATAGTAGCGGATAAACAGCCTGTCGGTCAACACCAGCGCCGAGAGCAGCAGGTCCATGACGATAAGCGCCGCCGCGCGCCTGCGCGGCGCGAGAAGCATCAGCGGCAGAAGCAGGCAGAGGATGGCGCCAAGCGAGGGAAGCGAAACGGCAAAAGCGCGCGCCGTGTGGCGCAGCGCGTGCATCGTCAGCACGCCGAAGGTGGGCCAGTTGAGCACGTCGGCGACGGCGAAGTCCACAGAGAAAAACTTGAGCCACACCGAGGCGGCGACGACCGCCGCGAACAGATGTCCGTTTATGGAAACAGGCCTGTCTTTTGAGGGAGGAAGCATCTGTCGACGATCACCTATTTGCGCAAGATATTCGGCATCAAATCATATTCCAGTATTTTATCACTGACATCAAGGGTCTTGCGGACCCTTTCCGTCATCTCCGCGTACGCCGCGTAATCGCGAGCCTCGCCGCTCTCTACGTGGACGGCGCTCTTTTTTGCCGGTTCGACGAATATTTTCCCCGCAACGTAGGAGCCGTTGCGGAAGATCACAGGGGCCTCGGCGGCGTCGAAGATGTCGCTCCCCAGACCGCTTTCAAAATCGACGCCCAGCAGCAGAGCGAGCGTGCGCGGGAGGTTGGCGAGCCCCAAGGCCATTTTCTGGTTCCAGGCGAGCTTTTTCACGCCCGGCACGTTGATCACGAGGGGGACGCGCTGCACATAGCGCCAGTGATGGTCTTTGGTAAAGTCTATTCCCAGCAGCCTGGACAGAGTCGGGGAATCCCAGCGGGGGATCGCGTTATGGTCGCCGTAGAGCGCGATGACGCTTTTATCATAAAGCCCCGCCTTTTTCAGTCCTTTAATAAAGGCCCCAAACTCACGGTCAAAGTAGTGGATCGCCGAGAGATAGCTGCCGACCACCGTGCCGCTGTACTCGCCGGTATCGAATCCGGCCTGGGCAAGCAGCTTCGGGAAGCTGAATGGATAATGGCTCGTAAGCGTCACCATGAAAGAATAGAAGGGCTGCGGCTCCTTGGAGAGCATTTCGACAGACTGGCGGAAGAAGCTTTTGTCGCTGAGCCCCATGCCGATCGACTCGTCATTGACATAATCCTTTTTGCTGACGAAGCGCTCAAAACCCAGCGCGGGATACATGCGTCCCCTATTCCAAAAACCCGCGCGGTCCCCGTGCATCGCGAGCGTCCGGTAACCGCAGTCCAGCAGCGCCTTGGGGAGCGCCGCGTAGCGGTTGCCGGCGAAGCGGGTAAAGGCGACGCCGGAGGCCGCAGGGTAGAAAGAGGCGTTCGCCAAAAACTCGGCGTCGGAGCTGTTTCCCGCTCCCGTCTGGCTGTAGGCCTCCGAGGCCAGCGACGCCTCCTTTATAAAGGCGTTGAGGTTCGGCGTCACCTCCCGCCCCCCCACCTTGAGGCCGACGACGAAGCTTTGGAGAGACTCGACCTGGAGCACGATCAAGTTCCGCCCCTCAGCCACGCCGAATATCCCCTGCGGGCGGCGCTGCTTCGAGAGATGTTCTTCGTACCATTCGCGGATATCCTCCATCTCGGCCTCCGAAAGCGGCCGGCGGCATATCCAATCGGTCAGCGTGTTCCAGCTGTCCGCCAGATGATAGGTCAGAGCACCGACGTTGCTGCAGACCGCCGGACGGTCCCACATCGAGCGCAGAACCCCCGGCACCTTTTTACTGTAGCCGGCGATGTGAAAGGCGACGACGCCGGCGGCCGCCGCAAAGAGCAAGAGGCTCCAGGCCGCGCGCCGGGATGTAATCCGGCGGAAAAATGGATGGACGGAGATGCGCCGAAAGATCCGATAATAGCCGTAAAGCAGCGGGATATCGATAAAATAGAGCAGGTCGCGCGGCGAGAATAGGGCGAATACCGACTCCGACACCTCGCCCACCTGCGCAGAGAGCCCGAGATTATGGAAGGTGAAGAGGTCGGAATAATAGCGCATATGCAGGAGGTCCGTTATCACCAGACCGGTCAGCAGGAAATCCAGCAGCAGCGCAAGAGGCAGCCGCCCCCGTCGCCAGAAGAGCGACACGGAAATGACGGCCGCCGCCGAGATCGCCGCCGAGGCGGCGACGGAGAGCGGAAAGCGCACGACGAACCGCGAAATCTCATACTCAAGAAAATAAAACTTTATAAAGAGGGCGGCGGCCATAAACGAGAAAAAAATCAGCTCGCGGTAGTCGCGCCCCGCCACACGGTAGACAACCCTTGATTCCAGCAGGTGGTTCATTTATTTTACCTCTTTAAAACGCCCGAATAATATATTCAGCTCTTTGAGCCTCCCTGAGAAATTATGGCCGCCTAAGACGAGGGATTCCAGCTCCGAAGGGAGCATCCGCCAACCCCAGTTGCCGTCGGCCTCCGCCGGCCGGTTCATGCGGCACGACCCGTCGAGCCCCAGGATATCCTGCGCGGGGATCACGGCGGTATCCGCCGTGGAGGAG